>JAAFJT010000190.1 GCA_013298955.1 Chitinophagales bacterium | reverse complement strand
GAAGTTTTCCGAAACATGAATACACATAAAAATAGAGGCGCGTAAAATAAAAGGTTTACCTTTATGTATCAAAATCGTAAAAAATGCTTCATGGAGTGACTTAAACTTTTTGCTTTGAAAAGTGTTCTCCATGATTTAGTAATCATTTATGCACCCTTGACATTATGGAAAAACAACATTTTAAATTACCTTTTTCGTTGACGCAGTTACAGGTATCTAATTATTTGGGTATCAAGCAATTAGAATTGAGCGATTTGCCTGCGGATGCTTCTTGGATTTTTTTAACAGGCGAAAATGGTTTTGGTAAAACCTCCATCTTAAAAGCAATTGCTAAAGGATTAGTTGGAGATGAAGATTTTGTAGAACCACTGCCTGCCAAAACAAAATTGTCTGTACACGGTTACAAATGGGGGCAACCTTGCTTTTACGAAGCACGCTCTAAAAAATTAGCACCACAACCTTTTCAAATGGCTGGTTATGGTGCAGCGCGATTCCGATTAAGTAGCATGGAGGAAATAGACCTTTCCCAAACCAAAATTAATAAAAAAACGTATTCTTTATTTTATGATGACGGTTTATTACTGCACATTGAACGCATCCTAAAAGACGCAGAACGAGATGATTTGCCGTTATTTAACCGTTTGAAAACTATTTTTTTACAATTGATACCCCATCTTGCCGATATCAAAAGCGAAGTGATTGCCAAAAAAAGACGCATTTGTTATTACGAAAAAAGTGAAGATGGCAAGGTGTACCCTCCTGTGTTATTGCACGAATTAGCCGCAGGCTATCGGGGTATTTTGACCACGATTGGTGATATGGTACAGCGATTATCTGAACATCCCGACAATTCATTGGACGATTTACAAGGCATTGTATTGATAGATGAGTTTGATGCCCATTTACATCCCAAATATCAATATGAATTACCTCGATTGTTGTCTCAAGTTTTTCCTAAAATCCAGTTTATTGTTACGATACATAGCCCGATTCCGTTATTAAGTTTGCCATTCTCCGTTAAATCCGTCGTTTTGACGGTTTCACGCTCTGTAGAAAAAGGGATTTTTATCCAAAATAAAGAGATTCCGTGGCGGAGACTTCATCCAAATGCTCTATTGACTTCACCGATTTTTGGGTTAGACACGATGTTTGCTCCAGATACTTCGCCTGATGATTTCATTGCAAACGATGATTATTCCGAAATTGAACGGATGGAACAAATTAAAATTCGTTTAAAATCACTTAAAGCAAAAGGTTTAATTCAATAATGATAATGATTCAACCCTATTTTGACCAAGTGCCTACTCCATTACAAGAAGCCATTTTGAACGCTAAACGTTCTAAATCGAAACACAATCGAAAAGGAGATTCTTGGTTAACGCAATTGTTGAAAGAAAGGAGCGAACATCTTTTCAGCAGTGAAGTTTATGGGGCAAAAGAAGTTAAAGCTCAATTAGAAGCGATTTTTAGTCATAAATGTGCTTATTGCGAATCCTTAGCAAGTCATGTTACACATTATGATGTGGATCATTTTCGAGCTAAAAGCCATTATTATTGGCTGGCTTATGAGTGGTCTAATTTAATCTTATCGTGTCCTCGTTGTAACCGAGATAAGAAAAAAGCATGGTTTCCTTTGGAAAACGAAGCGACTCGGCTAAAGACGCACCCAATAGATAATTTTGGCAATTTCCTTAAAATGGAGTGTCATATTTTGTCAAAAACAATAAAATCGGAATCATATTTGTTAATTCACCCTGCCTTAGATAACCCAAACGTGCATTTGAAATTCTATGCCAATGGTACCGTTTCTGGTTTAACGCCTAAAGGCAATTGTTCTATTGAGCTTTATGATTTGAATAGAAGCGAATTGGTGCGGATGCGCAAAAAAAAGGTGACTCAAATACGATTGGATTTGATTGACAATTACCAAACAGAGTTACCTTCTCAAGCCGAGATGAAAAAAGAAATAGGAAAAATAATTTTTAGGCATTTGTTACGTCCTCTGGATACACCACAAAAAAGTCAATTTATTGGATTTTTGACCGCTATTTTAGAAAACTTTGAAACGTTTATTCTTGATAATGAAGATGATGATTTAGTAATGCCCGATAAAGAAACATTAAGAAATGCTGTAAGGCATTATTTACAACCTTAATAGAAAGTTGAAAGCGCAAAAAGAATGGCGCGAAATGTTTGCATCCTCCAAAGATACGTATCAAAACGTGCAAACGCAAATCGCCACAACCGATAAAGCAATAGATGCCGCCGTGTACGCACTCTACGAATTGACAGCAGCTGAAATACAACTTATTGAAAATCAATAAGTAGTTAAATTTAAA
>JAAFJT010000019.1 GCA_013298955.1 Chitinophagales bacterium | reverse complement strand
TCCCTTCGATTGAGTGAGGAGCAACATCGCAATCGCTTTTTTGAAGCCATGCGCCATAAAGTCGATGAGGCAGAACATGAGTTTATTGACCTTGTAAATCGGGCGAATGTAGGCAAAAAAAGATAGGGTGTGTAAAAAATAGACATCGGTTCACAACGCCAAGCCGTGAACCGATGCAGTTTATGTTGGGAAAAATGAGTTAAAAAAAACGTTCCCCGCAAGCTCGGGGGAACGCCCAAACAACAAATTATAATCCCATGAACATATTTCCGATTTTTAATGGACAAAACGGGCATTTTCGCACCGCTTCATACGCCTTGCAAGGAAGTCTTTACAATTCATTCAATATTTTAATCCTAATGCTCCTCTCAAATCCCTTTGCAATAACTTGTTTTCTGTAAAATGGTTGAGTCGTTGGATTGGTTCAAATGATGTAACTCCCGCACGCTTCACTTGAACCAATCCAACTGCCTCAACCGATTTGCCTCATAGCGTATAATTGCTTGTTTTGTCTTCACAAAGATAACGTTATCCCTTCCAACTGTGCAACAACAGATTTATAGGATTGTGGCATTTTTTAAGTTTTAAAACAAGTACCATTAATAATTCAAATAATTGATAATCAATTATTTGCGTTTTTAAAGTTGCTTTTTTTGTGAAAAACGATTTTTAAAAAAAATTAAAAAATAAACGCTTAATTTTTATTTTCCTACCATTGAAGCGGTATTTTCACGTCCATATAATGAAAAGATTTTATCTTTGACGACTAAAATGACATTGACAATATGGCTCTTTTTTCAAAATTTTCGACCTTCACTTGGTTTGGGTTTTTCAAAAAAATACTTTTTTATGGCATCATGGCGCATTGGGCATACATCCTTTTAGGAATGTTCATCCCCATTTTCACTACGCCGACCATCCTATGGCGACAATGGCAAGGCAAAAAAATTCATAAAACATGGGTTTCTTATGATAATATTTCAGAATATGCCAAAGAAGCCGTCATTGCTTCGGAAGACCAATTGTTTGATGAACATTTTGGTTTTGACATCAAACAAATCGAAAAAGCGTTTAAAAACAATCAAAAAAAGAAAAAACGCATCAAAGGCGCGAGTACGATTAGTCAACAAGTGGCGAAAAATGTCTTTTTGTGGCAAGGTCGGAGTTGGATTCGGAAGGCTTTGGAAGTGTATTTCACGTTGATGATAGAAATTTGTTGGAGTAAAGAACGGATTTTGGAGGTTTATTTAAATGTGGCGGAGATGGGCGATGGCGTTTTTGGCATCGAAGCCGCCGCAAAACAGTTTTTTAATAAAGGAGCGATTGGGTTGACCGCGCCCGAATCGGCTTTGATTGCCGCCGTTTTGCCGAATCCTATCAAATTTAAAGTGAAAAATCCATCGGCGTACGTCGTCAAGCGCAAAACTTGGATTTTGAATCAAATGAATCTTATCGAATGGGAAGATATGGACGTGATTAAACAAAAATAATTGCTTAAATGGACTATCTTTGCGCCAAAATTTTAACACATCGTTCAATTTTTATGGAGAAAATTAAAATAGGCATTACAATAGGCGATATTAACGGCATTGGATTGGAAGTAATTCTTAAAACTATTTGTGATAAAAGAATTTTAACACGTTGTACACCCATCATTTATGGTTCGTCCAAAGTGGTCTCTTATCATAAAAATATTGTACAATTAGATTTCCAATTTCATCCGATTCGTTCTGCCGACCAAGCCGAAGACGATAAAATCAATGTGGTGAATTGTTGGACGGAAAATGTCAACATCACCTTAGGCAAATATTCCGAATTTAGCGGAAAATATGCGCAAATCGCCCTCGAACAAGCGGTTTCGGAGTTGAAAATGGGTTATATTGATGCGTTAGTGACCGCGCCTATCAATAAAAAAGCGATGCAAATGGCTGGTTTTCCATTTCCCGGACATACGGAATATTTGACAGAAGCCTTGGGCAGTGCGGAAAGTGTGATGATGATGATTGCCGATACGCTGCGTATTGGCTTGATTACCAATCATTTACCTTTGTCAAAAGTCGCTGAACAGATTACGATAGAACGCGTTTTGACCAAAATCAAAATCATGAACGAAACGTTGCGGATTGATTTTGGGATTGAAAAACCAACGCTTGCGGTCTTGGGTTTGAATCCACATGCGGGCGATGATGATGCACTCGGCATGGAGGAATCTGAAATTATTCGCCCCGCGATTGTGGCGGCGAAGGAAGCGGGCATTTTAGCAATGGGTCCTTTTTCGGCAGATGGCTTTTTTGGTTCGGCGGCGTATCGCAAATATGATGGGATTTTGGCAATGTACCATGACCAAGGTTTGATTCCATTTAAAACATTAAGTTTTGGAAATGGGGTGAATTATACCGCAGGGTTGGCAGCAGTGCGCACTTCACCTGACCATGGAACGGCGTACGACATTGCAGGCAAAAATATGGCAGAACATGATTCGTTCCGTACGGCGATGTATTTGGCGGCGGACATTGCGCGAAACCGCGATGAATATACGGAAATGCACGCCGATGCGTTAAATAAGAATCGCAAAAAAGTGTTGAAAGTCGAAGAAGGCGATTATATTGAATAGTTTGAATTAGGATTATTAGGATTTTGATAGGATTTTTAAGCGATTAATAGTTGTATAATTCGCTCTCCATCTAAAAAAATACTATCAAAATCCCAATAATCCTAAAAATCCTAATTCAAACCTACGACTATTAAAATAATTACATTTTTTAATATGAAGACCCGTAAATTGCCATTACACAATAAAGAAAATGGCTTATTGTTAAAACAAAAAATGTCAGAAAGTATTGAAAAACGAATTACTTTATCGTTTTATCGATACGCCCATATTGAAAATCCCGCCCATTTTAGAGATACGTTTTACCTACAATTAGATGCAATTGGGGTGAAAGGACGCGTGTATGTTGCCACAGAAGGCATTAATGCACAAGTATCTGTCCTTGAAAATCAATGGAATACATTTAAAGAAATAGTAGAATCAATTGTTTTTTTACAAAATTTGCGTTTAAATATCGCCGTAGCGGATAATGGCAAATCGTTTTTTAAACTCAAAATTCAAGTCAAATCAAAGATTGTAGCAGATGGTTTAGACGACAAATTGTTTGATGTAACGCAATCGGGCGAACACCTTTCAGCTGCCGCTTTCAATGCCTTGACGGATGACCCCGAAACGATATTAGTCGATATGCGCAATCATTACGAAAGTGAAGTCGGCTTTTTTGAAGGCGCGATTCGACCTGATGTAGAGACCTTTCGGGAATCTTTGCCGATTGTAGAAGCCTTGTTGGAAGGACAAGAATCTAAAAATATTGTTATGTATTGTACGGGCGGCATTCGTTGCGAGAAAGCGAGCGCGTATTACAAACATAAAGGTTTTAATAATGTGTTTCAATTAGACGGCGGTATCATCGAATATGCTCGAAAAGCACAGGAACAAGGTTTGAAAAACAAGTTTAAAGGAGTGAATTTTGTTTTTGATGAACGATTAGGTGAGCGCGTGAGTGCTGAAATCGTGAGTCGTTGTCATCAGTGCGGCGATTTATGTGATACGCATCGAAATTGCGCGAATGACGCATGCCATATTTTGTTTATACAATGTCCAAAATGTGCTGAAAAATACCATCAAAGTTGTTCGCCACAATGCGCCGATTTTTTACAACTCCCTGAAAAAGAACGCTTTGAAAAACGCAAAACCATGATTTTCAAAGGCAGTGTAGCAGGAAAAGGGCGTTTTAATCCCGCAGATTTGTAATACGAATTGGAACACGGATGACGCAGATTTTGCGGATTTTCGCGGATTTTTTTTGAATTTTTCACGGATTTTAATTCTTTATTCTAAAAAAATCCGCGCTTATCCGCCGCATCTGCGTCATCCGTGTTCCAATTGTATCCGCACCACATCTTTTATAATCAAATATAACAAAATCAATTTATTATGAAAAGCAATATCACTATTTTGCTGATATTTTTCAGCACGTTACCTCTTTTACGTGCGCAAGATGAAGGCGTAAAACAAGGGACGGTTATGTTATCGGGCGGCGTTGGATTTTTGTCTTTGGAAGGCGTAGCGCGTTCTTTCATCCAAGATTTTCTCAACAAAAAAACCAATACTGTCACTTCAAATGTATCAACCCCTTTGTTTTTCAAAGCCGAATACATGGTTTCGGATTATTTTGGATTGGGTGTCAATGTCAATTATTCCAAATTTGATGCGGCTTTTAAAGTCGATACTTTTTACAAAGGCACTATGGATATGACTCGAACCAGTATAATATTGCGCGGAAATGCTCATTTTGCAAAATTAATTCCGAACTCTGATAGTTGGGACCCGTATATTGGTTTCGGTTTGGGGTATCAACGCATGAAAGTCAATTATGCGGATGACAGTCCTTACACGCCGATTGATGGCGGTTTGGTGGTTCCGCTGCCTGTCACTTTTGAAGCGACGGCTGGGATTCGGTACTTTTTCATGCCGAATTTGGGTTCTTATTTGGAAGTCGGCATCACGCGCGCCTTCATTCAAATGGGGGTGACTGCCAAATTTTAAAAATTTTGCCACAAATTATGCGCCTTTTCCCTACGATTTGTCTAAAATCATGTAATTTGTGGCAAAATCTTTTTTATGATAAAACCAATCTTTTCTTTTCTTTTTAATATCGTAAGTATCTTATTTTCAACGCTTTATGCGCAATCTATGCTCGAAAATACGATACAACAATTTGCCAATGACCCTATCATTCGACATGGGCAATTGGGGATTTGCGTTGCAGACGCGGAAACGGGGCAACTCATCGCATCGCACAATGCGCAGATGTCGCTCATGCCTGCTTCCAATATGAAAATCATCACGACAGGGGCGGCTCTAAGCATTTTAGGCAAAAACTATCGCTTCAAAACGCAATTGCAATACGATGGAACACTCAAAGACAGTGTTTTGACAGGCAATATTTACATCAAAGGTTTTGGTGACCCGACTTTGGGCAGCCCTGAAATGATGGATAGCGTTTGGAGTTTGACCACTGTTTTGGATAGTTTTGCTTTGAAAATCAAAGGGTTAGGTATTAAAAAAATTATTGGTAAAATCATTGGAGATGGTACTGCTTTTGCGCCTGACACCGCAGAACCGACTTGGCTCTATGAAGATATTGCAAACTATTATGGGGCGGGTGCGAATGGTTTGAATTTGCATGAAAACTTATTTTACTTGCGCCTTTTTCCTGCTATGACGGAAAATGCGAAGCCTTCTATCCTGAGTATTACGCCTGATGTGGTTGGTTTGCAAGTCACGAATGATGCGATTTCCAAACCCAAAGCGCCAGAAGAACCTTATTTATACGGCATGCCTTATTCTAATCAAATATTTATAAAAGGCATTGTACCAATGGATTATAAAGATTTAACGATAAAAGGAGCTTTGCCTGACCCGCCTTATTTTGCCGCTTGGCAATTGCACCGCCGTTTGAAATGGCTGAATGTAGAGATGACCGATTCGGTTGCCAATCAATTGCAACAAAAAATAGATACGACAATCAAACGAACTGTTTTTTACACGCATTATTCGCCGATATTGGCTAAAATCGTCATACCTGCCAATCAAGAAAGTATTAATTTGTATTGCGAAGCGATGATGAAAATCATTGCTTTTGAAAAAACAGGTTTGGGAACAACGGAAATGGGAACGAAAATCATCCTTGATTTTTGGCGCGAAAAAGGGATTGACATAGATGGATTATTGATGATGGATGGCAGTGGTTTATCGCCGCGAGATGGCATCACGCCCTTGCAACTTGTCACTATTTTGCGTACGATTCAAAAAGATACTTTGGTGTTTCCAACCTTTTTTGAATCGTTGCCAAGAGCAGGCGAATCAGGCACGATGCGCAATATGTTGAAAAAAACGGAAGCGGTTGGACGCGTGCGTGCCAAAAGTGGCACTTTGACACGCGTAAAATGTTATTCAGGTTATGTGACCACTTTATCGGGTAGGCAATTGGTTTTTTCACTTATGACCAATAATTTTACAGGAACACAGCGCGAAATTCGCAAAAAATTAGAACAATTGATGATAGAAATGTGTCGTTTATGATTTGAAAATTCGTCGAGGTTGAAGCCCTATCCATTACCTACGCATAAAAAATAGTTTTTATTAGAAATAAAATTTTTTAAAATACCGCAAAAGTTGCGTCAAATTTCAAACTTGACGCAACTTGAGTTATTTATACTTTGCGTCGAGTAGTTTTGGATACCATTGGAACACGGATAACACGGATTGGGCGAATTTTCACGGATTTTTCCTGAATTTCAAAAAAATCCGCGCGAATCCGCCCAATCCGTGCCATCCGCGTTCCAATGGTATCCAAAACCACCCGACGCAAAGTATATTTGAATCAAACAACTACTTCAATTGGCGCAATTTCAAAACCTAATGTTTTAAAATCATCCCAAAAACGCGGATAGGACTTCACAACGACCTCTGGATCCGCAATTTGTATCGGATGCAGCAAACCCAAAGGCGCAAATGCCATTGCCATGCGATGGTCTTCATACGTGTCGAATGTTGGAATGGTGTTAAATTCGGCTTTGCCTTCCAACAAATAAAAATCTTTTTGTTTCTTTTGTGAAAACTTTTTGGGCAATTTGTTTAACCAAACATTGGTTTTTGCCAATTCGGTCATCAACGCGCCTACTCGATCCGTTTCCTTGATAAATAGAGTTTCTAAACCTGTAAACAAGGTTTGCACGCCTTTTCCCGCGCTTAAAACGGCAATTGTTTGGGCAATATCAGGACATTTGATAAAATCATATTCAAAAAGATCCGTCACACCATGCCCCGATTTGGTCAAATGGACGGAATCGTTGCCCTCAAAACGGGTTTCAATCCCGAAAGATTCGCCGATACGCGCCACGACTGCATCGCCTTGCAAGCTATTTTCAAACAATCCGTTTAATTTCAAATCAACTTTATCCGCAAACGCCGCCAATGTATAATAATACGAAGCGGCAGACCAATCCGCTTCCACCGTGTAAGTCGGCGCGGGTGCGCGATACGCTTGCGGCGGCACGATAATCGTATTATTGCGCCACTGATGCGTCACTCCAAAATCCTGCATCAATGCCAACGTCATTTGAATATAGGGAAGCGAGACAATTTTGCCTTCCAATGTCAATTCCAAACCTTGTGGCAAAGTCGGCGCAATCATCAGCAACGCAGAGATATATTGGCTACTGATACCTGAATCAATATTTAATTTGGATGATTCTCGGATTTTAGGGGTTTTAATTTTGAGGGGTGGATAACCATCCGCGCCCATATACTCAATATCACAACCTAAATGGCGCAAAGCATCCACCAAACGACCTATCGGACGCTGCAACATGCGCGCCGAACCAGTCATAATCTGAGTGCCATTTTGCAAAGCGAGATACGCGGTCATAAATCGAAAAGTCGTACCTGCGGCTCCTGCATCATAGATTTCAGGCGACTTTTGATTTAAAAGTTTTTGTAAAGTAACCGTGTCCTTTGAAGTCGATAAATTTAAAATCTCAAATGGTTCTGCACATAAAGCCTTGATAATCAACAACCTATTGCTGATGCTTTTAGAACCATCTAAGCGAATCGTGCCATTCAAAGTTGGATTGGTTTTTGAAATTTGATATATCATTTCAATAATTAATAATTAATTGGAAATATAGAGCGAATTGGAACGCGGATGACACAGATAGCGCGGATTTTCGCAGATTTTTTTTAAATTATACTTTGCGTCGGATGCTTTTGCGATACAATGGGAACACGGATAACGCGGATTGGGCGAATTTTCACGGATTTTTCCTGAATTTTGCACGGAACTTCAAAAAAAATCCGTGCGAATCCGCTCAATCCGCGTCATCCGCGTTCCAATAGTATCCAAAATCAGCCGATGCAAAGTATATTAGCATAACTTGCGGCAAGTTTATTTTACAAATAATTCAAAAAAAAATCCGTGAAAATCTGCAATATCCGCGTCATCCGCGTTCCAATTCGCTTTTTTTTAAATTACAAATTGTCCATTTTTATAAATCAACATATTATCAGCGTAGATTTCGCCGCCTTCGCGCATGTCCGTAATCATATCCCAATGCACAGGCGATTCATTTTTGCCGCCCGTCTGTAAATACGAGTTGCCAACTGCCAAATGCACCGTTCCACCAATCTTTTCATCAAACAAAATGTTTTTAGTAATCCGATTGATGTTATAATTCGTCCCAATCGCCGCTTCTCCAAAACGACGTGCGCCTTGGATTTGAAATATCGCATCTAAAAATTCTTTATTGCGTCGCGCATCCCATTTTTCGATGTAACCGTCTTTCACCCAAAGGGTTACGCCTTCAACTTCATTGCCATTATACAAACTTGGCATCGTAAAATGAACGCGCCCATTCACCGAATTTTCAACAGGCGAAGTATAAACTTCACCAGAAGGCATATTGGTTTGTCCATCTGAATTCATCCAAATCCGACCTTCGCAAGAAAATTTCAAGTCCATTTGGGGCGATTTGTAATGAATATGACGGCATTTATTTAAAAAATCAACAATATGTTGTTGACTTTTTCGGACTTCCAACCAAGCCGCTTGTGGGTCAGGTTCGTATAATTTACACGCATTATAAACAAATTGACTGTATTCTTCCAAAGACATGCCCGCTTCTTGCGCCGCCGCATCCGTCGGATATTGACAAAGCGAGCGTTTCAAAGCCCGCGTACCCGTCCGTTCCGCATATCGACGCGCCAAATCTGCCGTCGCTAATTGTCGAATCCTTCCTTTCGACCGATCCACATTGCGGTCTTCCTGCAAATTGAACGGAGCGCGAATGTACAAATACGCCTCAAACTCCTCCATAGCAGCCTTATACAAAGGTGAAATATATTGCAATTGATGCGTTTCCGCCTCTGTCATAAAAATGCGATTTTTCTCCCGAAACGCAAAATCGACCTCCATAACCGCCCCTGCTTTCAAGGTTTCTCGGTACAATTCGCGGACTAACGGTTCTGCCATCGTCGTTGTTTGAACGAAAAGACGGTCGCCTTTTTTCAAATCAAGGCTATAATTGACCAATAAATGAGCGTATTTTTGTAAAATATCCATAAAGTATGTTGCTTTTTATTTTAACCCGACTTTCATGCCGATTTGAACTTTCACCTGTTGTTGACTTCTGACTTTGACGGGAATCGTCGCATTGCCTGTGGTTGCAAAGTTGTATTTCAATGCCATTTTGGTACAATTGCGCACTTTGGCGAATTTTGCCGCGTCGATTTTGATAAACGCCGTTTGTTTTGCCGCGCCTGTGACATTGCCCGCCGCGTCTATCGGCGCACCCGCCAATATCGGTTTGGCACTGACATACAACGAATCCACTATCGTTTTGTTTTCCGTCATAAAATAACCTTGCAAACCAACACCTATTGGCATTTCATTCTGCGTATTGAGTTTAAACTCAACATAATCCACTTTATCATAATTCGACAATTGAAGTGGATACTCCTGCGTCACCTCAAAATTTTTCGCCGTTCCCCAAACGGGCAATCGAACTTCCACTTGCAATTTGAAAAAACTCGAATCCGTCAAAAAGCCAATCACGCGCCGAGACGTATCCGGATTAGTCAAACCTTCAATCCAATAATCGAATTTAGCAGGATTGGAATTGATAATACTATCAATATTAGAATTATTTTTATCAAAATGAATCACCGTGCGCTTGATTTGACCAATTTCTTGCAAGGTCGGATAATTCACCACCAAATTATTAAGGATATTGCTGCGCAACGCAAGTGTTTGATTATCAATGGTTATGACATTAGCCGCCCGTGCAATCGCTTGAACAGGAAAGCCAAATGAGTTGTCCAAAGTGATGTCAACCGATGGATTTACAAATTTGACTTCGCCAATTTTCCAATTATCAAAAAAATCAATGTCAATCGTATCTCTATCCGTCTGAAACGGCGATTGCCCCAACCAACCTTCCGCATAACTGAAAACCAAATTATTGAGTTGAATCGCAATGCCGCGCCCTGTCGATGTATTCAAAGGAATCACCACACGTTCATTATTCGAGCGTTTTCGAGCATCATAAATGAGGAAAATAGAATCATTTTGCGCCACCAAATTGTAACCGCTAATGTCATAACGATTCAAGGAAGGAATCGGCGAATTGGGATAAGCCGTAAACGTACGCGAAAACGCTTGACCATTTTTTTTCAACTGTGGGGCGTAAATCGTAATGTCCAAAACCTCCGTAAACTGGCTCGGCAACCAACATAATGCGGTCAATTCACCTGTTTTGATGAGGGTTTTGGTGACTTGCACGCCCGTAGGCGGCTTTACAGGGATTTGCGTGACCGAATCCTGCAACGGAATCGGCACAATGAGTTGTTGTTGAATGCTGTTGAAAATGTCTAAGGACGAGCGCGCTTGAATTTGACCTTTGTAATAAAGCGTCATCAAACCATCGGGCGCGATTTCAAAAAAAGCACGTTGGTCAAAAGGGCGCAATACTTCTTGCAACGAAGTCTTGCCTTCCAAGATAGGAATCGCGTATTCCGCGCCCATGCCACTCGTATCCACACCGTAAATATCCCATTTCTGACAGGCTGTTATCGCTATTAAACTGATAACCAATAATTTATACTTAAAATAATTTTGAATCATATCACCTAATTTTTATTTCCGACCCTAAAAACAAGCTGCAAAGAAACAAATTTTTTTTAGAAAATGGTTGTTTATTACTTGCTAAAATTAGAAAGCAGCAAATCGTGGTTTGTGACCAATCCGATTTGCAATAAATGCCTACACGCATTATTGCCACCCGTTACGCAGAACTTTACGAATTAGGATACATCCATGATTTCATTTTTACCACTAATGCCTAAAAAGGATGGCTCAATCATCAAGGAAATTTTATTGCTAATACAAAAATATATAAAATATTTAAATATAAATTTATAACTAATCAAGGCAGCGCAAGCGCAAAAGAAGCCCTAAAACGAAAGAGAACAGCAGGTTGTTATCATTGATTTTATAACTATTTTTAGTTAAAAAACATATTTTATATTTGAGAATATTATAAAAACACTTACTTTTGTCTTTGTAAAAATATACCCTATTCTCATCATGAAATGGATTGTGACCCCTGCATTATTGGGGTGCTTGTCGGCTGCGTTGGCGGCTGATACTTATTTTGCCCATCCCCCCGGCAAAAAAGCACCTCTTTCGGCGGTCAAGCCTGTTCGCACAGCTCCGTCTGTAGCGAAACGCCCGACCGTTAAAAATTCCGCCCCGAAACTGCAACCTGTTTCTGTTGGCAAACCTGTAAAAGCGGTGTTAAAATCTACCGCCTCCCAAAAACCAATGGTGCGCCCCGCAGTGGTGGTTGCCAAAGTACCTGTCCGAATGGCTTCCAATACAGGGTTATTGATTGGAACAGACATTACGGTACGCGCAAGTGCATCGCATCAAGCCAAAATCTTGCGTACGGCAAATTCGCAAGATGTGATTTGGATTGATTCAGTCACGGGGCGCAAAGAAAGTATGCCCGGCACGACCGATAAATGCCATGAATATCCTTGGGTGCAAGTGCATTTTGCGGATAACACAGGTGGCTGGGTGACCGGTAGAAGTGTTTTCAAATTGCTCGCCCAAGAGAAAAAGCTCTTGCAAGACACGCCCAGAGAAGTGGTTTTAGAAGGCTCTCGCTACAAAATCGGTCTTTGTCATAATTATTTTATCGGCGCGGCGGATAAAAATGGATTGACTTTTTGTGCGGAAAATGACATTTATCCAATTGTCATGTATTCGCCCGATTTCAAAAAAGTGCATTTAATTGAATTGACAGGTGTTAAATCTGGTGAATTTAAATATATGTTGCTCCATGACCACGATTTGCAAACCGATGAAATCAAACAAATTGAAGTCAACGGTCAACGATTAAAAGTGACGATGGATATTACCTTTCCCGAAAGGTGTGAACGGTGGGAGATTACGATTCGGCGCGTTGGCGAAGGTTTTCAAGCAGAACCTGCTTTGGTTAACAAAATGAAACCGTGTGAAGGGACGTTTCCATTGCCTGATGATGCAGAAGAAACATAGTAAGTCGTTCCATTAAGCATCCAAAACCGCCCGACGCAAAGTATTATTTAAGACATGGATTTTTTAAAATCCATGTCTTAAATAATACTTTAAAATATTATTTTTTCAATAAATCCTTTGCTGTTTCATGGAATATACTGAACGTATCTCGTTCAAAAATCTTTAAAAAATCTGCTTTGATAGGTATATTGGGATGTATCAAGGCTTCACAAAACTGCTTTTCTAATAAAAAATCACTATCCGACTCGATTTTAGCCAAACAATATCCAGCAGAACCATTCAGATTTTTATTTATATTATAAACTGCTCTCATCAACCAAGATAAATTTTCATTAAATCGCCCTTCTGTCTTAACAAGATTCGGCGATTTGCCAACACAATACTCCTGCACAAGCTGCTTCGCATGCACGGTTAAGGGCTGTTTATATTTTTTTGCCAACCGATTTTCCAGTGTAGCACACTCAATCGTCAGATGAATATCAGACAGCAACCGACTTACCGAAATTGCATGTGTATCTGCACCCGCACCCGTACCCGCCACCAAATTGATTACATCTGGTGGTAGGATAGGTTGCGTTGTAGCGAAAGTAGTATCATTTGGTCTTAATATTTTAGGTGCGGGTTGTAACCCTTGTTGTGGAGCAGCCACCTTAGATGGTTTTTTGGGGTGAACTTGAATTTGGGGTTGAAGTGGAGGGATTGTAAGTGGCTGCTCTTGAACAACTGGCATTTCTTTTGGAAGGATTCGATTAACTGAATTATTTTCTTCAATAGGTGTAACAATTTGATTTTTAAAAGATTGTGAAACATAAAAACCAGTAAAACCTACCAATGAAACCATACCCACAACGACTCCTAATTTCAACCCTTTTTGCTGTCGCGCCTTTTTAAGGCGTTCCCTCACCATCATTTGTTGAATTTTAGAGCGCAAACATTGTTGCTCAAGCGCGTCGAAAATAGATGCTTGAAATTCAAATTCAGCGGCAAACATAGGGTCTATCTCTACTCGCGCTTCTACTTGTGTGCGCTCGTCGGGTGACAATTCATTGGTAAAAAAAGCTGTAATCTTATTTTTCATGACAAGTTCTAATTTTGTTTTTGGGAAATTATGATAAGTTGCGAATAATTTCTCTGAAAATTTGAACGCAAGCTGACTTTTTCGACTTCAAACTACCCACATCATTATATAATGGAATTAAATTATTTTTTAATATATCTTCATAGCTAAATCCTTGCACATGGTATAAATGAATCAAATCAGCACAAACATCTGTTTTTTTCTGTTTTTGGCGCAATACCTCAAACCATCTTGCTACATTATCGCTGGATTCGAGCATTTTAGCAAAATGATATGTATCTTTAATATCCGTGTAGTCTGCTGTATCTTCCGTTTTGGCATGGCGTTTTTTCTTCCTTACCCAATCAGACAATACATATTTAGCACAAGCCAAAGCATACGTATGGGGCTGTGCCTTTTCGTAAACATATTTTTTAAGCCGAATTTGGTTCATAAAAACCCAAAGCACATCATTTAAAACTTCATTGCTTTCATTTTCAAGCCCGTATTGCTGACAATCCGCCACAATCTTACCTTCAATCTGGCGACTGAGGTAGGTGATAGCCCTATCTTCTTCACGTTGAAGGGCTTCATACAATTCTTGGGCGGACGGTTTATATCCTCGAAAAGGCATCATTAATTTTCAATTGACGTTTTAATAATTAATGTCTTACATCATCACAAAGGTCAATGAAAAAAGTATTTTTTTTTAGAAAAAAAATTAAGGTTTGGGTCTGACAGGATAGAAAGGAAAAATTTCATCGAATGTTTTTGTTGAATTGTTGTGTAGTTAGTATAGCGAAATGACGACTTGGATGCGTCCTTAAAGGTTGAATTAGGAATGAGACAGCATTGAGTTGATTTTCTTACAAAAAAATCAACTCAATAACTATGCATCCATTTAATTTGTTTATTTCGCGCCGACTTTCGCCAAAATCCCTTCTGCCGCAACGCGCCCACTCAACGCCGCGCCATTCATAAATCCAGAAAAATCACCGCCGCAATGCTCGCCTGCAAAGAAAACATTGCCAACAGGGTCGGCTTCAACGCCCAAAAAGCTCGTTTTTTGTCCCACCGTCGGACAAATATAACTGCCCATCGTAAATGGATAACTGGGCCAGTGCATCCGAGCGACTTTTCCATTAAATTGTTCGGTCGCGCCTTTGTAAATTTGATTCCATTTGGGCAAATAAATATCTTTTTGCGATTCCGCCGAACCTTTTCCGACATCTAACCCCAATTTGCCGCCAAAAAGAATGGAAAGTCCTGCTGCATCGTCTTCCCCCGTTTGCAATTGCGCATTATCCCAACCATTCGGCACGCCATTATCCGCATAAACCAATCCGCCATATCCTTTTTTGCGCCAAAAATGCGATTTCATACCAATCATCAATTTGGCATTCATCCCATAACCCATTTTGTTAATACAATCCCATTTAACTTGCGGCATTTTCAACCCAATATCCACCTGCCGCAACCGCGTAAAAGGTATCGCAATCACTACAAAATCCGCTTTAACATCTTTTTTCTTAGAAAAATTCAAATTATAACCATTGCCCGACGGACGAATAGATTCCAACGCTTGATGCAATTCAATATGGGATTCATATTTTTTCGCCAACGCATCTGGAATCATTTGATTGCCGCCCCGCGTTTTGTAACGCTCATCGCTCTCGCCGAACAATTCGATTTCCCCTTTTTCGGTATCGGGCGAAATCAACGTCAATAGATTCAAACTTGATTGCACTTGTGGCGAAAGTCCATACTCCGACTCATAAGCGACCTCAATAAAACGCTTAATCCAACCTGTCGCGCCGACTTTTTCGAGGTATTCGGACAACGACATATTATCAAATTTCTTAGCAATCGGATCTTTGGTTTCATACGAAATTTCCTTTGGCAGTGTGTCCATATCCTTCTTCATGCGCCCTGCAAAACCTCGAAACGCTTCCACCGCTTGCGCCAATGAATAATGTTTTCCGTTAAAGAAAAAGGCTTCTTTATGAAGTTTTGTTTCGGATTCTTGGGCATAATCAATCAATTCGAGGTTAAATTCCTTGACCAAATCCCACATATCTTTGTGATTGGTGTCAATAAATTCGGCTCCAAATTCAGCCCAAGTGCCTTCGCCCATCGCGCCTTGAACGCTGAAAATCCGACCACTCGTACGCCCAGAGGCTTCATAAATCGTTGCATCATAGCCCGCTTTTTTCAAGGTGTGGAGTGCGTTCAAGCCCGCCATCCCTGCGCCAATAATGGCAATATTGGGTTTATCAGCTCCTTGAAACAAGGAACGCGCCCCTAATCGGGGCGTACCGAGTAATAAATGCGGCGCAAGACCGCCAAGTAACAAGGTTTTTCCTGAATTTTCAAGGAATTTGCGTCGATTCAGCATCGTCGCTTCGTGGCGTTGCACGACTTCTTCAGAAGAAGTTTCGCGTTTGTCTGCCGCCAAAGCCATCCGAAAGGCTTTGCGGAGCGTGCCAAATAAAGGCGTTTTCACAGAATGGTTCATACATTAACTTAGTTTTGGTATAAAAAATAATATTTAAGTGTTTTATTGTCAATGATTTATACATTTATAAGTTCCGTTATAAAAGATAAACCTGTTTTATTTCATTAAGCCCGTCAACAAAAGTTCAAATGGTTCCGCGCTCACGCTATATTCGCCTCGAAACGGATTGTCCATCGCGGCAATCCAATAGATGAGCGACCCTAATAAAATCCCACTTAACGCATTAATTAAAATATCAAATCGCCGATTGTTAATGACCAAAAGCCAAGTTAAAGCGATATTGACGAACGCGCCCAATAATAAAATCAGCCAAATGGTTGCGGGTAATCCTGCGGTAATGTTGCTGACGCGCAGTCTGCGTCGTTCACTTAGGTCATTAAAATGTTTCAATACTTCTTCAAAGATAATTTTATCTTTATCTGTAATCAATTGATAATCAATTAATTCTTTTTGAAAAGTATCCACGATGGCAGATAAACCCGTTGGAATCTTGCCTTCTCGTTGCAATTCCCAACCGTCTTTTGCCATGTAGGTTGCATATTTTTTGAGCGTCGTGCGCATCTGTTTTTTGTCAGACCGTTCAAAAAGGTTGGTTGCTCGATACAACGTATTGAGTGCATTGGCTTCATTGGCGACACTGGATTCCGCCGCACCAAAGGTTTCATAGGTCGAAACCGCGATTAATCCTAAGGTGATTCCGTAAAAAACACCACTCATGGATAAAAAATGACCCACAATATCATTGGTTTCTTCTGTAAGTCCGAAAAAACTTTCCATACGCCGTCCTAAAAAGAGGGTTCCCAAAAGCGAAAATAAGACGAAAAAACCCACCGTTGAACTAAAAAATAGCCAATTGGGTAATTCGTAAATCCAATAAAAATCCATCGTTTGTAAAAAAAAGTTAAGAAAAAAATAGGTTTATTCGCAGGTTTTAGTGCAGTTCCTTGAATACAAAGTTTGCCCAAAGCACAAAGGTAATTTTTTTTGGGACACGCTTCAGTATTGTTAAAAAAAAAATTGTGCTCACTATCAAAAAGTTATGGTTCTTCCGCGTTTTTAGCGCAAAATAAAACAGTAAAGCCTTCTAAATCATTGATTATCAATGATTTAGAAGGCTTTAAACCTTCTAAACGGTTGGTGGATTTTTGATTTTTTTAAACGCTTTTTTTATGCCTATCCATCATATTATAACTAATTTATTTTCAATAGAATAGGTTATGTCCACCCCTCATATAAGCAAATACAGTATTAGGTCATCCAACTTCTTTTTTAAGGATGCGACACGACTAATTTCCGCATGACTTCTCGTTTGCCTTCTGTACGAATCCTCATAAAGTATTGACCATCCATAAGTTCAGCGACAGGTATATTATAAGCAGCAGGTGCGGCAGGTATTTCAAAATGCTGCACAGCTACGCCCAAAGTATTCACTATCCAAATCTCCGTTGGTAAATTTTCAAACGCTGTCAAATCGACGGTTGCTACATCAATTGCAGGATTGGGATAGACTGTAAATTCCATTTTCTTTGGAAAAATCAATTTTATCGTAGGCGAATATTGAACGCGATTGTTGCCTTGCTCGAATAAACCGACCCGATAAATATTGGTATCCACTTGCGGATACGCATCTTTAAATTGATACATATTTTTTTGGGGCAATTGTGCAGGCGCGGCATTGACATAATCCAAAATTTCAAAGGTTCCATTAGGCAATCGCCGTTCTATCGTAAAATAATCGCTCGAATGAAACGCATCGGATAACCAATGAAACACAGCTTCTGTACCATATCGATACCCATTTGCCGAAAATAATTGAATCCGTGCAGAGGGCGCAATCGCACTGATGACATTTAACGAAACAGGTGGCATTTTCGGTCCCCAATTTTGATTGCCCAAAAACGCTCTGGTCACAATTTGATATTGTCCACCTGTCAAAAACGCATTATCTGGATTGTAAAAACGCGCCGAAGGTGCTAATTGTCCATCATTGCCCATTGGGTCAGACCCATCTAACGTGTAATACAACGATGAACCTTGATTCGGATTCACAATTTTAAAGGCATCGGTTGAAACCAATGTGCCAGAAGGATGATTGACAGGGGCAACATCCAGGGTATGTAACAAGCCTTTCGCCCCAAAACGCTGAATCACATCCGCAATCCGTGCCGTCAATTCGCCTTTGATGCGGGCATTTTGAACCATCCACTCATCGTGTAATGATACATCATAGCCCCATTTTGCCACATCCAACTTGTACGAATGCGTCATTTGAGCAATGGATTCATCGATTTTTTGGGTGAAACGATTCACCGTCAAGGCACCTTTGGGTTGTTGTAAATGTTGACGCACGCGGTCTCGAACCATCGTGATAAATTCCAAATTTTGTCCGCGATACAAATTTCCAAACAAACCGCCCGCACCATTGAATAAAAAAGGATCCCAATGCGTCGTATAATTGGAAAATAATTGCGGTCCCCACAATAAACCATCCGAATCATTCAAACTAAACCTGAATTTGGTCAACACAGGATTGTGATGTCCAACCACATTCGATTCCCATTCACAATCTGTGGTTAAGAAAACCAACATATGGTTGATGTAATCCGACATTTCACTCATTTTCTTAACGCGTTGAAAATCATTGTTTTGTCCTGCTGTTTTGAGGATATTCCATTGTGTTGTATCGCCTTGTTCGGCATAACCGCGCACCCAATCGTCAAATTGACAATTGATTTGGTCATAATCTGCCGCTTTGCCGCCGTGATAGACTTCTGCTAATTTATCATCAAACTTTTCACGCATTGTGTATAAACCTAAATATTTTCCATTGTGAAAAACATTCACATAACGGGTAAACTGGTCAAAATTGCCCATTTCGCGCAAGGTCGTACGCATTAAATGTTCCGAAAAACGGGCATCTCCAAAATCATTGCCTACGGGCCCATCTTGCCCTTCTTTCAATTCCAAATATTTGATTTTGGAAGACGGTTTATAACTATCCGTACTGCTTTTTGTGAAAACATTGTAACCCAATTCATCCGCGCCATAGGTTGATTTGAAATAAAAACGCAAGCTATTTTTAGGCAAATTCAATGATGAATTACCAAATTTTTTAATACCCACTTCCACCGCCGTACCTGTTTTATTTTGAGAAGGCTGCTCCACAAATTCAAACGTACCCAACAAAGGCGAAGCTGTGGAATCCAAAACAGGATTCGCTGATGAAATCGACACGACAGGCAATTCATCCAAAGCCTGTTGATAATCCGCATCGGTCAACAACGCAGGATATTTCCAATTTTCATTTAAACGATTGGTTCTGAACAAGTAAGAGTGCGTTTCCAATTTAGAAAGCCCGCCTGTTGCGTAAGCAATCGCTTTTACAACCGTCGTTTTATCCATCAAAATCGGCGTTGTATAAATCGTGCCTTTTGTCGGTGAAGGAAAACTGCCATCCGTTGTATAACGAATGGTTGCATTTGCCGCCGTCAAGGTTAATGAAAAAGCATTGTTATAAAAACCTCTTTTTTGACTAAATGTAATGGGTAAATCTTTGGTAGCCAATGAGTTAGATTTTTGAAAACTCCCTTTCGTAAAATGTGTTACATTGTTGGCTCCATCTGGCAAACGCCCATATGTATCTTTAAAAGTGGTCAAACCAAGATTGATTTGGTTCGTTAAAGTCGGAATCCCATTGACGCGCCGCGACAAAACTACGATTCCTGAATCACTACTAATTTTGAAATTCGCATGTTTTGGCGTATTGAGCGTATCGCCATCTGCAACAATTACCACAAAACCTTTTGATGGAATCGCAATATTTTTTAATTCGTATTTGATTAGATTATTTGCCTTATCGGAAAGAAAAACCCCACTTTCAATCATTAATGGCAACGAATGGGCATTATACAGCTCAATCCAATCTTCTTTTTCGTCTTCTGACCCTTTTGCCGCCACTTCATTGATGGATAAACTATCCATCAAAGTTGGATTTCTAATATCCGTTGGCGCACTCATCGTGTAGGTCAATACCAATTCGGGTATAGCTCCAATGCCTGCTTCCCGACTATCCGCAGTGGCACTTCCGCTATTGCCGTCGAAGCGAAAAAACAAATTTTGTCCTGTTTTCCAACCCGTACGCCGATTTTCATCTATCAAAGCCACCAAATTCGGCGTGCGTTGTTTCAAACCGCGTTCATCCACCACTAACCAAGGTTGCGTGACCCAATTGACCGAAGCAATCGTCAACGGTCGATTGCTCAAATTGTGCAATGCATTCGTTAGATTGGCAGCATTGCCTTTTTGCGCTCGAATTTGAATGGTGGCATTTTGAGGAAAAGATTCATCACATCGAAATTGCAGGTAAGCCTCTGTCAGAAACGCCCCTGCGGGAAGGTTGACATTCCTAAATAAAATCCCAGTGATTTGATTCAGATTGCCGTCTTTTCCCCCCAATTCCAAGTCGCTGCTTGAAAGGGTGACTGCACCTGAAGCAAATTCTTCGGCATCATCTGCATCTTTTTGTACAGGAAAAACAATTGTAGCGGTTTGAGCCGAGAGCATTGGCACACCCAAGCACGCCAAAAGGAGGAATGCGTAATAGATAGGTCGTTTAATCATAATCGGTTAAAAAAAATCTTATGAGTTGTATCGGATGTAGAAGCTACTTTTAAGAGGGGTGATGCAAAGTTATACCGTAATCAGAGTCCTTACAACATTATTTTGCTGAATTTTAAAAAATACAAAGGGTATAGTAGGTTTGATATGATGTTTTTTAATAAAAATACATTTTTTTAAAAAAAAAGTGAAAAAAAATTTGACAATATGATGAAAGAGGTATTACCTTTGCGTCGCTTTCTAAAAGAAGCGAAGCGAAAACCATTTTGGCCCGTGGTGTAACGGTAGCACTGCAGATTTTGGTTCTGTATGTTAAGGTTCGAATCCTTACGGGCCAACCCAAAAATGCCTAAAAAATAATTCTCACGAGTTATTTTTTAGGCATTTTTTTTTGTTTTTTTTAAAAAATTCTTAGAGTAGATGCAAAAGGTTTTTCTAATTTTGACCCTGTAAATCAATTCAACCAAACCTATTCGTTTGATTTTATCGGAAAATCGAACCAATGTCATATACCCATCACCGTTCTTATGAAAACGAGTTTAAAGATTGCATTCCTGTTATGGTGTTTTTATAACTGCACAGCGTGCAAAAACGAACCCAAACTACCAACCGTTAAGGCTGAAATAGTCCTTGCAGATAGCCTACAAAAAGGCTATTACAAACATTTTGAAGGACAATTGGCTGAAAAACCAGCTACCTTAGACCTTGTTAAAAACCTTCGATTGGCGAATAATGGACATATAGAAGTTATTTATCAAGGATATTATCGTTGTTTTCAACGCGATGAACCGATTTTTGTGCAAGGCAGTGTCGAGGCAGGCATTCTCACATTGATAGAAGAAAATCCGAAAGGGGATACGCTTCCTGTCACGAAATTGTCGGGCGTATTGGATACGAATGCTGTTTTCAAAGGCGTATGGACGGATGTGGCAAAAGGCAAAAAACAGGCTTTTGAGTTCACTGAAACCTATCCGACAGGCGTAAGTGCTTTGGATTATCATGTTAAATTGGATTCGTTGATTGCCAAAACCGTTAATAAAGATTTGCAAGGCGACCCTGCGGCTATGTTTGGGATGGCGTTTTTGATACTCCGAGATTCGGGTGTTGGCGCATTATTTTTAAAACAAAAAGTCTTTGAATTTCTTAAAAACAGTGCGGAAGAGCATACCCGAATGCGCCAATTGATTGCCCCTCAATTGCCTTCGCCCGATTCTTTTTTGCGGGCGCGTAAGGATGAATATTTTGCGGCTTATGCCAGTGAAATCCGAAAAAGCAGTAGTGGAAAAGATAGTTCTGAAATCGTTTCGTTGAATTACACGCAATCGCACACTATGCATGTATTGATGAATGAAGGCAACAAATTGAGTGTTGGCTATTTTTGGGCGGGTTACACAGGCGGTGCGCACAGCAATTATGGGACGGGTTTATTCACCTATGACCTCAAAAAAGAGCAACAATTGCGTTTAACAGACATTTTTAAGCCCAATTATGACAAAATCGTCAGTCATGCGTTGGAAATGGCTTATCGCAAACAGTATAATGTCAAGGCAGATGACCCTTTGGATAAACGCCTTTTTGATAGCGAAATCTATCCCAATGACAATTTCTGTTTGGTTCAGAAAGGGATTTTGTTTGATTATACGCCCGGCTCCATTGCCTCGAATGCAGAAGGAGAGATTCGTTTATTTGTCCCTTTTGAAGCCGTGAAGGAGGTTTTGAAGTAAGGTAATAGAGGCTGAATTGTGTGTATGACAAATTCGTAAAAGGTATATCTTTCCCCAAAGGCGATTTACGATTGCTGAGGGTGGCTGTTGCGCATCATTCGCTGACTCAGGAAACTCTTCCACAAAGATAAATTCAGTCGGAATTGATTTTTGTGGAAGGTGAAATCACTATATTCATCATCCGCCTACCGCGCAATTTGGGTTTTTTTTTTATTTGAACGCTGTCAAACTGTTTCCACCTCAAAAGCAGATGAGCTTATTTTTTTGTCATGTACTGAGAATTTTATCATAAACGCGGGTCAATTTCCTCACTTTCCAACGCCATGACACCAAAAACGCATTCATACACGCGTCGAAGTGGTTCTTTTTTGACAAATCGTTCCAAACCTTCCACGCCTAATGCAAATTCGCTCAATGCCAAAGCTCGTTTAGAAGACAAACCTCGTTTTTTCAATCGGTCCAAATTAGAAGGCAAATCGTAATCGGCTCCGTAAATAATCCGCAAATATTCTTTGCCCCGACATTTAATCGCGGGTTGCAATAAACTGGATTTGTCATCCCGAGCCACAAAATCCAATGGTTTGACCACCATGCCTTCTCCGCCTTTTTCGGTCATTTGTTCCCACCATTGCGTTGCCATTTCAATACTTTTCGCATCATTCAAATCAACGATTTTAGACGGTGTTGCCATCAAAAAAGCAGGGTCTTCCTTACAAAAATCGGCTATTTGCTCCAAATGCCAAATATGATTCTTGTCAAAATGCGTTTTACCCTCAGTTGCCAACAAGTGAAAAGGAGCTAAAACCAAGCCTTCAATCCCATTCGTATCTTTGCAATAACGGCGAAATGCGTCCGTATAAAGGTCGATGCTATCGCTTTTTTGTGCATACAGATGTTGTAAATCCGCTATATCTAAACCGCGTTGTGAAGCCATTGCCAAAACGGGTTGAGCCGCTTTCAACGCATGACGTGCTGCACTCGAAACGGCAGCGTATTGTTGCAAAATCAAGGCTTTCGCTTTGGCAGACCAAGGCATTAATTCACAATCCAAACAAACCCATTCGGTATCGTGTTGATTCCAAAAACCACTTTGAGTTAATGCCGTTTGAATTTTTGTAAGAAATTGATTTTCAATGTTTTGTTCATTGAAAAAACTTCTACCTGTGCGCGTATAAACCACTCCAACCCGATTTTCAAGGCTGCCAAAATGCGTCCTTGCCGCCGATTCATCTTTGCAAACAATCACGACAGCTCTTGAACCCATGTGTTTTTCCTCACATATCACTTTTTCAACGCCTGCTTTTTTAAAATACGCAAACGCTTCTGTTGGATATTCCAAATAATTAGGATGTTTGCTCGTCTCGCTCGGCGACATCGTGGGCGGCAAATAAAGCACCCATTTCGGATTGATGCCAAATCGACTCATCCCTTCCAATGCCGCCGCACTATTCGTTTCGCGGACATTGATTCTGCCAAGTAATTGTGTTTCAATGATTTGTTTAGACAAAAAAGGTTCTATATCAATCACATCATCCGATTCATGTTGCGCCGAAACCAATGCAGGCGGCGCAATCAATGGTTTTTTCGGAACACAATAAGTCGCTTTCGCAGGCACACTCACCAATTGCCGTTCTGGATAACGCAATGCCGTCAATTTCCCCCCAAAAACGCAACCTGTATCCAAACAAATCGTGTTATTCAGCCATTCAGCTTCGGGCGTAGGCGTGTGTCCATAAACCACCATCGCTTTGCCGCGATACTCACTTGCCCAATTGTAACGCACAGGCAAGCCAAATTCATCGGTTTCGCCCGTCGTTTCGCCGTAAAGACAGAAAGCGCGGACGGCTGCCGAACCGCGTCCTTGCATTTCCTCCCGAATCCCCGCATGCGCAATAACCAACTTTTTGTGGTCTAAAACGCAATGACTGCGCAAATTATCCAAGAAAAGTTTCACTTTGGCGTGAAATTCGGGCGTTTCTAACGCCATTTGCGCCACCGTTTCCGCCAAACCATGCGTTAATTGGACATCGCGCCCTTGCATTTGTTTCAATAATTTTGCATCATGATTGCCTTGAACGCACATCGCTGTTCCCGATTCCACCATCGACATCACCAATTTCAATACTTGTGGCGATTGCAACCCTCTATCCACTAAATCGCCCAGAAAAAGGACTTTTCGACCTTCGGGATGTGCTATTTTCGGATATTCAATCGATTGATTATCAATTACATAACCTAATTTTGTTAACAATTCAATCAATTCATCATAACAACCATGAATATCACCAATGATGTCAAATGGACCCTGTTCATCACTTTTATTGGTCCATAATTTTTCGAGGCTGATGTTTAAATCATTCGCTTGTGCTTCGCTTTCAATCGTGTAAATATGATGAAAACCTTCTCTGCGTAAGCCGCGTAAACCAGAGCGCATGGTTTTCAATTGATTGAAAATCACCGCTTTAGCAAAATTCCTATCCGTACGTTGTTCGTGTCGGGCAAGGATGACTTTTTCGGGTGTATCCATCACGAGCGCGATGCCGAGACAATGATGTTGTCGGGCAATTTCCAATAATTTTTTACGGTCTTCCACCCGAATATTCGTAGCATCCACCACCGTCAATAAACCGCGTTTCAAGCGTTTGGCGAGGATGAAATATAAGATTTCAAACGCATCTGAGGTTGCGTCCAAACTATTTTCGTCATTAGAAGCGATGCCGCGACAATAATCCGACGATAAAATTTCGGTCGGTTTAAACAATCGTTTCGCCAAAGAGGATTTGCCTGAACTACTCGTACCAATTAAAACGACGAGCGACAATTCTGGAATTTTTAGAGTCATTTTAAATTTTATACTTGTTTTTTAAATATCGCCATTTGCGAAGGCGTTCCAACATTCTCATCCAACATACCAACCCCTAATATTTCAAAAGTGTAACCAAATTGATGACTTATTTTCGTTGCCCAAGCCGCAAATTCGGCTCGCGTCCATTCAAAACGATGGTCATCATGCCGAAAATCACCTGCACTTAAAGCATCATATTTGACATTATATTCCGAATTTGGAGTGGTAACAACCACGGTTTTGGGTTTTGCAAACTCAAAAACTGTCCGTTCCAACGCCGCTAATCGCTCCAAATCCAAATGTTCGATGACTTCAATCAACGCCGCCGCATCAAAATCCGCCAATCGCTTATCCCGAAACGTCAAAGAACCCTGCATCAAAGTCAGTCGTTCCAATTCACGCGGCGAAAGTTGGTCCCAATGAAGGCGGTCTTTGGCTTTGCGCAACTCCGTCATGGAAACATCCATGCCTGTAATTTTGCGAAATTGACCGATTTTCATCAAAATTTGCATTAATTTTCCCTCTCCACAACCCAAATCAACCACCGATTGCGCCCCACTTTGCACTAAAACGGCTGCTGCGGATTCCAATCGTTGAAAATGCAAATCATTTTTTCGTTTTTTAACGGCAATAGGTTCATTGGTTAATGGTTCGTCATCGTCCTCCGTTAGGGTCGTATCGGTTAATTGTGCCATCGCCAATTTCGTTAAATTGCCCACATTGCGCAAATAGCGTCGCACAATCGCTTCTTTGTAGGGATGCGTAGGCAACCAATCACCGCCTTTTGCCAATAATTTTTCGACTTCGTGTTTGCTGATAAAGTAATGTTTTTCATTATCCAAAACAGGCAATAATACGAAAAGATGGGATAATAAATCCTTGATTGCCAATGTATTACGCAAGTGAACGGTAAAATAAGAACTATTGCCCCAATCCGTAAACACCTCATCCAATATATGATTTTCAGCTAAAACCGTGTAGCCCAAAGGTTCAAAAACAGCCCTCAAAAAGCCTTCTCCTCCTTTCACTTTGACGACTGCAAGAGTCGCTTCCAAATCCATTTTTTGGTCAATCAGAGCAGGGCGCGTTTCACAACGCCCGTTCATCGCCGACGCAAAAACCGCACTAATCGCATGACTCATAAACGAAGAAGCCACATACGGGCGGTCATTCACATAATGTTGCAAAGAAACACTGCTGTTCGGGGTTTTGAGTTGCCGAACCAAATTGATAGCATCGATTTCCAATAAAAGCGCGACCGAACAGCGTTCCGCAGTGGCTTCTGGATAAAAAACATGCGCTTTTCCACCCGTAATCTCGAAAGATTGCACTTTATCGGGGTGTTTGTGGAGCAAAAAACCAAGGTCTGTTGCAGGCGCGTGTGTGGTAGCAATCGTTAAAAGCATGATATTAGGTTTGTTAAACAAAGGTGCAAATATGCACGAAAATTCGAGAGGATGTACAATTATTCTCGTAGAAATGCGTACATTACCCGTTCAAATCATTGTTTCATTCAAAAAAATTACCAACATGATAAAAGGAATCGGTATCGCTGCCCTTATTTTTGGAACGCTCTTTTTGTACGTAAAAGAAGTCCCTTATTTTACGAATACGTTTGAAATCAATCACTTATTCTTTCGAGCGTTGGGATTTGGGGCGGTCATCGGGGCGATTTTGGGCTGGTTGCAAGCCCGACAATCGACTGATAGTTTGGAAAAAACGCAATGGTTTTTAATCTGTATTGTCGGATTAGCCCTTGCGATGCCGCCGTTAGCGAGTTTTATAAATCATAATTTTGCATCAAGCGAAAAAAGCAAGTTATCGGTACAATTTTTAAATCAAAAAGCGTTGAGAACCAATCGATTCGGAGTCGGACGGCATGAACGCGCTGCGGCTGTGGCAACGGCTGATGCAGGTGTCGATTTTTTCTATACGACTTTTTTATGGAAAAACGAATCGCAACGAGTGCGCAGTCCCAAACGCTTGTTTCCCATAGAAATAACTTCGGGAACGGCTGTTGAATTGCCTGTACAAAAAGGCTTTTTCGGTTTTTCGTTTGTGGAAACCCACTAAGTTGAATGATTAGACAAATTCTGGAAGCTTAGTCTGAATTAGGATTTTTAAGATGATTTGGATTCTACTACTTGGTTTTCGCTGAAATTTTTTCGATAAACTTTCGCAAAGTGTCTTTTTTGACAAAATTTGTTTAAAAAATATCAAAATTGGATTTTCAAAAGGAAAAAATTGAAAATTTTTTCCTTTTGAAAATCCAATTTTGACATTTTTTAAACAAATTTTGTCAAAAAAGACACTTTGCGAAAGTTAAAAACCAAAATATTTCCCCAAAACACCATAATATTGTACAAATTGAATATTTTGACGAGCGCGTTCTGGCGCATCATTATCCAACAAAATGTCGCTCAAACCAATCCAACCTGCCCGAATTTGCGCCCGAAAAAAGATGTTTTTCCAAAAACGCGCTTCCAAACCCACCGTTCCCGACACGCCATAACCCGACCAATGAAACGGATTATCTTGTCCTTTTCCAAAAACATGCGAATCCGTTTTGGGAATCACCGCACCAATACCCAATCCCAGATGACCACTCAATGCAGTGTTGATTTTTGGAAAATAAAACCTATCTTTTTGATAACCAATGTCTAACGAAACTAAATTTAAACCATTGGTATGTTCAAAACGAAGAAAATCCTCTTTTAAAACCACCGCTTGATTCGCATAAGTTCCTGCATATTGGATAGAAGCCGCAGGCGAAACCGTTCCAGTCATCAAAACGGATTGATTTTGCGCCACCACATATTTCATATGGTCAACGCCCACAGAAATATCCCAATGCCCGTTCCATTGATACCCAATGCGATAATCGTACTGCGGAATCGTGATTTTCGTCAAACTAAAATATTCCTGCACCGAAAAAGGCGAAGGTCTATCAAATGCCTTGACTTTTTGGAGCGTAAAATTGTAATTCGGACCCGCAAAATGCAAGTCTGAAACCGCAAAAGTAGCCCGATTGTAGCCCCAATAAAAATGAAATTTACCTGCAACCGCTTTATTATCAACGTTTTGTGTAAAGCCGCTGTTGGATAATAATACGAAAATGAAAATTAATAATTTTTGTTGCATCATTTTTTTTTAACATAAGAATTAGCAAAGGGACAAATGTACCCAAAAAAAATTATCATTTTTCTTAAAAAAAATTTGCATGATTGAAAAAAAGGTTGTTATCTTTGCGGCGATTTAAAATGGTTGCGTAGCCAAGTGGTTGGGCAGTGGTCTGCAAAACCTCCTACAGCGGTTCGAATCCGCTCGCAACCTCCAAAAGCCCGATAGGTGTTTCACATCTATCGGGCTTCTTGTATTAAAAAAAACTAACAAATCAAAACGAATGTCTTTCCTTACAATTTTAGCGATAATCATCGCAATCCTCATTTTTTTAACGGCACGCCTTCAAATCTCACCGTTTATCGCCCTCCTTTTGTGCGCTATCCTTGCAGGTATTTTATTCGGCATGCCTTTACAAGCGATTGTCAAAGCCGTCCAAAAAGGCATTGGCGACATGCTTGGTTCGATATTGATAACCTTGTCGGCAGGGGCAATGTTGGGCAAATTAGTGGCTGAAAGCGGTGCGGCAACCGTTATTTCAGATAAAATCATGGCTTTTTGTGGCGAAAAATACCTCCAAATAGGCTTAATTGGGACAGGATTATTGGTTGGGATTCCCTTATTTTACAATGTTGGATTTGTATTATTAATTCCAATTATATTTAGTTTGGTGTATCAGTACAAGTTACCTGCGATTTATGTGGCGATTCCCATGTTGGCAGCTTTATCGATTGCGCATAGTTTGTTGCCGCCGCATCCGTCTCCTGCGACATTGGTTGCTACGTTTCATGCAGACATGGCGAAAACTTTTATGTATGGGATTTTAGTATCCATTCCTGCCATTATAGCGGCAAGCCTTTTTGCCAAAACCTTGAAAAAGATTCAAATCAATGGCACATTGATGAACTTAACTGAAAATAGCTCGAATCCCTTGATGCCTGATTTTGCAAACAGCGTTTTTTCCGCCCTATTACCCGTTTTTTTGCTGATGGGAACGTTCATTTGTACCTTATTTTTAGGTAATTCAGCAGCTATCAGTCCCTTCCTTTCTTTCATCAATGAACCTGCCATTTTAATGCTAATTGCTTTATTGATAGCAACTTACACATTAGGGATTCGACAAGGTAAAAGCGTTAAAAGTATTATGACGATTTACGAAGAAGGGATTAAAGAAATAGCGATGATTTTTTTAACAATAGGCGCATCGGGCGCACTCAAACAAATTTTAATTGAAAGCAATATCAATGCGATGATTATTCCGTATTTTAAAGATTTGGCAATACATCCTTTGGTGTTGGGTTGGTTGATAACGGCGATGGTTCGACTTTTATTAGGTTCTGCGACGGTTGCAGGTTTGACGGCGGCGGGCATTTTCGCTCCAATGTTGGTAGAATTGAATGTGAATCCCAATTTAATGGTTTTATCCATCGGTGCGGGCAGCATTTTCGGTTCACATCTGAACGATACTGGTTTTTGGATGTTTAAAGCCTATTTCAAAGTGTCGATAAAAGACACTTTTTTATCATGGACTTTGATGGAAAGCCTTATTTCAGTCATGGGTTTGTTGGGTGTTTTGTGTTTAAATATGATTTTAAAATGAAAAATAATATATATATCATCATGGGCGTTTCGGGTTGTGGCAAAACCACGATTGCCCAAATGCTTGCGCAACAACTTGATATTCAATGTTTTGATGCAGATGCGTTTCATTCAAAATCCAATTATGAAAAATAATATATATATCATCATGGGCGTTTCGGGTTGTGGCAAAACCACGATTGCCCAAATGCTTGCGCAACAACTTGATATTCAATGTTTTGATGCAGATGCGTTTCATTCAAAATCCAATTTACAAAAAATGGCATCTGGCATTCCGTTAACGGATGATGATAGAATGGATTGGTTAAAATCGCTCCACCGAAAAGCGCGACAATGCCTTGCACAACAACAATCGGCTGTTTTTGCTTGTTCTGCCTTGAAAGCGATTTATCGCCAAATTTTGATGCAAAACATTGAAAATCAATCGATTTTGATTTATTTAAAAGGTGATTTTGAAACTATTTTGCAACGAATGACCGTGCGTCAAAATCATTTTATGCCTATTCAATTATTACAATCCCAATTTGACATTTTAGAACCACCTCAACATGCTATTCTTATAGATATTAAAAATCCACCCAATATTATCATTCAAACAATCATGGAAAAAATCAAAAAAGCTGCCTTTGGAATCGTCGGTATGGGCGTGATGGGCAAAAGTTTAGCCCGCAATTTTGCCCGCAATGGCGTAAAATTAGCCTTATTCAATCGATTTGTAGCAGGTTTAGAAGAACAAATCGCACAAAAAGCGATTAAAAATCACACAGAATTAGAAAGTGCATTGGCATTTGAAGATGTAAAAGCATTTGTAAGTGCCTTAGAGCGTCCGCGCAAGATTCTTTTGATGATAAAAGCGGGTTCGGATATAGAGGCATTTATGCAACAAATCGTACCTTTTTTGGATGCAGACGATATTCTAATTGACGGCGGCAATACGCATTTCAAGGATACCAAACGGCGGATATTGGATTTGAAAACCCGCAAAATTCATTGGATAGGGACAGGCGTTTCGGGCGGCGAGTACGGCGCGTTGAATGGGGCGAGCATTATGCCGTCTGGTGACGTTGAAGTTTTTAAACAAATTGAACCTTTTTTGAATATAATTGCTGCAAAAGACAAAAATGGACAACCTTGTTGCGCCTATATTGGTGCGGAAGGCTCTGGGCATTTTGTCAAAATGATTCATAACGGTATCGAATACGCTGAAATGCAATTGATTGCGGAAACGTATGCGTATTTGCGCTATGTGTTGAATTATCAACCAGATGCCATTTCAAGTATTTTTTCAACATGGGCGCAAGGCGATTTGAGGAGTTATTTATTGGAAATCACGGTTTCGATTTTGCTAAAAAAGGAGGATGACACCTATCTTATCGACCAAATTTTGGACAAAGCGGGCAATAAAGGCACAGGCAATTGGGCAACGATTACGAGTTCTGAGTTGGGCATGCCTGCAACGATGATTACCGCCGCCCTATTTGCGCGGTATATTTCGACGATAAAACGCGATATTGCACCGATTTATCATCAAAATAAGGATACCAATGGCGCAATATTGAGCCTAACTGAGTTAAAATCAGCTTACACCTTAGCGCGTTTGGTCAATCATCAACAAGGTTTTTGGTTGATTCAGGCGGCATCAGACACCTATCAGTGGGCATTGGATTTGCCTACCATCGCCCGAATTTGGACGAATGGGTGCATTATCAGAAGCCAATTGATGGAAAATTTAGTTCCGATATTGAGCGAAAATATAGATTTATTTGGCAATCAAAGCATTTGTCAACAAATAAAATTGTTAAAACCCGCCTTGAAAGCATTTTGTATGGCAAGTATGCAGCACGATTTGGCGATACCTTGCCATGTAGCCGCCTTGGATTATTTGAATGCTTTAAATCCTGCACATCCGACCGCACAAGTAATTCAGGCGCAACGAGATTATTTCGGAGCGCATACGTATCAAAAAACAAAGGATGTGAGTGGGAAATTTTACCACACCAAATGGGAGGACTTTACGTAAGTCCCCTAAAAATGGGGGACTTACGTAAAGTCCCCCATTTTTCCAAAAAATATTTTTTTTCTGAAATTGAAAATACAAAAAACGCTTTTTTTACCTTTTTTTTAACATTTTTATAGGTTTAAAAATGGAATATTTTGAATGTTTTAAGCATTAATAATTCTTTTTTGCTAAAAATAGTGATTTTTATGCTTTTAAATTTCAAAAACGTATTTTTAAACTCACCTGACAAAAACCACATTTACTCCTTTACAAACGCTAAAAAACATCTTACCTTTGTATCGACAAATAAGCGTAGCAATTGCAATGTTCTTAAATAGAAAAGCAATTCAGAATTAAATTTATTTTTTCTAAAAATTAGCACAAAACGATTATTCAACTCATTGATTTAACACAACTATTTTCTTGGTGCAATCTAAATTTGATGATAAAAAATGTTCTATCATAGATTTCATTCTGCACGTTAAAAAATAAATTGACTTTACAGGTTCTTGAAATATTTATAGGGCAACTTGTTTGGCAGTCAGGACTTTACAATAGGATGAAAATGCCATCCTTTTCTGGTATAGAAAGGTTCTTTTATAAGAAGAAGAAGATTGAAATGATATATATATGTTCGTTTTTACAGCCACAGGTAACAAAATGGTGTTTTAAATTAAAGGTTAAAATTCTTTGGTGCAAAGTGGCAGTTTATCTGCCACTCTTGTTTCTCCAACGGGTTGAGACCAAGGTTTGAATGATGAGATAGGTGCAAAACCATCGGCACGTCTAATGTTCGCATTACGACGTGCCTTTTTTTTGGAAAATGGTATTAAGCCAATTTACGGAGGTAATCAAAACTTTGTTTCAAGGCAATTTCGGGTTGTGCAACCAAATCTTGTTCTACAAAAAAATGCTTCACGCCATTTGCCAATGCTTGCTGAACAATGCCTTTTACATCCAATACGCCATCTCCTGCAGTTGTCATGTAAGGAAAAAGTTCCATCCATTGAGGCGCGGAACCACCATCTCCTGAAAAAACTTTGCTTTCTTTCATGTCTTTAAGGTGCATCGAAACGTATTTTTTGGGATATTTTTTTAACAAATCAATGGGTTTAACCCCACCTGCGGCTGTCCAAAAAACATCCATTTGCAACCCAACTTGGGCTACTTCGGGGCTATCTAACAACGAAAAAAGCAATGGTTGCGCTGTATTGGAAGCCGTTTTTAAACCATAACCGTGATTGTGGTAAGCAAATGTAATCCCTTCTTTTTGCGCATTTTCAGCAATTTGGTGAAATGTAGCGGCAACGCGTTTGTAATCATCCGCCGTTTTGCGTTTTTCTTCGGGAATAGCGGGTAAAACCACATATTTATGCCCCAAAAATCGAGCAGCTTCCCCCAATTGTGGCATGTGATTGACCAACGTATCCCAATCCGTATGCGCAGAAGGAGCTGTGAGGTTATATCTTTTCAAAATGGCTTTGACTTCTTGGATGGATTTTCCAAAATAGCCACTGCCCGAAAAGCCTAATCGACCGCCGAGTGCCTTCCAACGCTCGTGTGCAACGGGCGCACTGCACGGATAGGGACCAAAAAGCTCTAATTCTTGGTAGCCCATCTTGGCTAAGAGGGCAATCGTGCCTTCAAAATCCTTGTCTAAGGATTTCGGTAAGGAAAATAATTGGATACCCAATTTTTTAACGCGTTTCAATTCGAGGATAAGCTCGTCAAGCGGCGTGACCGCAACACCTGTTGTTAAAACCGTTGCGTTTTTGATAAAATTACGTCTTGTCATCATAATAGAGAAATTTTGGGCTAAGGTAGCCATTATTTAATTCAAAATCCCATGAACTTTTTACCCCATTTGGTGGTTTAAACAAAGTGGGCAAAAATTATTTACGCTATTCAATTATTTGTGTTGGTTTTTAGGAAAAAATGCTTTATCTTCATCCGTTTATACAGGTTAGGCACTTTCAAAAAAACCGTTATCGTCTTAAAAATGAAAAAAAAACAAAAAGGAGAAAAATTAAAAACTTCTGTGCAAGACCTTCAACAACTTGTTTTGAAATATTACAATGAGCATCCTAACAGAAAGTTTACGGCACGACAACTCATCCGCAATTTACAATTGGGCAATAATAAAGATTCGGTCAATTATGTGATTGAACAATTGATTTCCAAAGGTTTATTGCCTGATTCCTATGACCCTATTCTGGTGCGTGCGGAGAAAAAACAAGAACGGGCAGAAAATAAAAAAGCAGTGACGGAATCGGGTAAAGGCAAATCGCCTGCAAATCCTGTGGCTTCGACGACACCACCTGTGGACAACACGCATCCAAAACAGCAGGGCAAATCCAAATCTAATCAAAACACGCCTTCCAATGCACCGCAAAGGGAGAAAATGAAATGGGAGGATAAACCGAAAAATCGGGATAAACAACGAGAGACTTATGAAGGTATCGTCGATAGGACTCGAAGTGGGGCGGCGTATATCAAATGTCAGGGATTGAAAACGGATATTTTTGTTTCGCCCAATCGCATGAATGGTGCTTTTCATGGTGATAGAGTGGTGGTGATTGGTTACGGAGACCCGAATACTGGGCAACGTGTTGAAGGTGAAATTACGAAAATTTTGGAACGGGCTACCGAACATTTTGTTGGAAAAGTGTATCAACAAGGGCGTTATAAAGTCGTTTTGCCAGACCGTGAAGGCATGCCTGCGATTTACCTCAGTCAAGACCCCGAAGCGCAAATTTTGAATCAAGAAGTGCAAACAGGTGAAAAAGTGGTGGTCAAAATCACGCATTGGCAGAGCCTGCGCCGTGAATTTCCAGAAGGCGTGATTACCGTCATTTTGGGAAAACCGGGTAGTAATGATATGGAAATGAAGGCAATACTCATTAACAATGGTTTTAATATTGAATTTCCAGAAGATGTATTGAAAGAAGCAAAAGCGATTGATACGACGATTACGGATGCTGAGGTTGCCAAACGCCGTGATATGCGCGGTGTGCCGACGTTGACGATTGACCCGTCGGATGCCAAGGATTTTGATGATGCGTTGAGCATTCAACAACTTGAAAATAAGGATTGGGAAGTGGGCGTACATATTGCGGATGTAACCCATTATTTGTTGGAAAATACGGCTTTGGATAAGGAGGCTTATTGGCGCGGCACGTCGGTTTATTTGGTGGATCGGTGTTGCCCGATGTTGCCTGAAAACCTCAGTAATGGGGTTTGTTCCTTGCGCCCGAATGAGGATAAATTGACTTTTTCAGCCGTTTTCACGTTTGATGAAGCGTTTAAACTCAAAAAAGAATGGTTTGGCAAAACCGTGACGCACTCGAATCGCCGTTTTTCCTATGAAGAGGCGCAAGTCGTCTTGGAAACAGGGGAGGGCGATATGAGTATGGAACTTAAAGTGTTAAATGATATTGCGTTGAAATTGCGTAAAGCGCGTTTCCGCAAAGGAGCGATTAATTTTGAAACTGAAGAAGTGCGTTTTAAATTGGATGAAAAAGGCGTTCCCTTAGAAGTTTATATTAAAGAAAGAAAGGATTCCAATTTGTTGATTGAGGATTTTATGTTGTTGGCGAACAAGCAAGTAGCCACTTACATTGCCAAAAAAGAAGCGATTGAAATTCCATTCGTTTATCGGATTCATGACGCGCCTGACCCAACCAAACTCGCTGATTTTGGCGCATTTGCGAGAGAATTAGGTATTAATCTTATTTTAGATACGCCGAAAAATATTTCCAAATCGCTCAATGATTTGATGAAACTTTCGGAGAAAAATGATGCGTTGAAATTATTAACGCCGTTAGCGATTCGATGTATGGCGAAAGCGGAATACAGCACGAATAATATTGGACATTATGGATTGGCGTTTGAAAAATATGGACATTTTACGTCTCCGATTCGGCGTTATTCGGATGTGTTAGCGCATCGGGTTTTGGCGGATAACTTGACTAAAAAACAAACAGTTCGAGTTAATAAAGAATTGTTGGAAACGCGTTGCAATCGAATTTCCAAACAAGAGCGCAAAGCTGCCGATGCAGAACGCGAAAGTGTGAAGTATAAACAAGTCGAATTTGTGAAAACGCATCTCGGCGAAGAATTTGATGGGATTATTTCAGGCATGATGGATAGAGGACTTTTCATCGAATTGAAAGGTTTGAAATGTGAAGGCATGATTCCATTCAACGATATGGACGAACCTTTTCAAGTTGAACCATCGCGTTTGAAGGCAAAAGGGATGATTACAGGACAATTTTTGCGTTTAGGCGGTGCGGTACGGGTTCGAGTGGTGCGGGCGGATTTGGATAGACGGCAAATTGAATTACAATGGGTGCCAGTTGAAAAAGTCGCTCCTGTGCCTGTGAAAACGGTTTTAGCAAAAGAGGTCAAAAGCCGAACTAAAAAAGCGGTCGAAACCACAGAGGAAGCAAAACCAAAGCGGGTGCGCAAGCCGAAACCCAAAATTTAATCCGTTTTACAAAGTAAAATATTTAAGTATAAGCTGTTGAAAATCAGCGAATTAACTTGCGTCAAGTTTCAAACTGGACGCAAGTTTTGCATTTAATTTAGTTATCTTCATAGGACTTACGTAAAGTCCCCCCAAAATGGGGGACTTTACGTAAGTCCTTTCCCATTTTTTTTAATCAACCTTTATTTAAGAAGTATGAAAGCATTGGTTTTGGTCGGTAAAGACCTACCCCTCTCTTATCAATCTGTTGAAAAGCCTGTTGCAGGCGCGGGTGAAATCCTCGTTCAAGTCCATGCAGCCGCTTTGAACCATCGAGATGTTTGGATTGCCAAAGGTTTGTATGGGGGCATCAAGTATCCAACGATTTTGGGGTCGGATGGCGCAGGTGTGACGGCAGATGGCAAGGAAGTCATCATCCATCCGGGCATGAATTGGGGTGATAATCCCCATTTTCAATCCAAATCTTATGAAATTTTGGGACTTCCATCGGATGGAACGTTTGCCGAATATGTCAAAATCGGTGCAAAATACGTTTCACCTAAACCGGCACACCTTAGTTTTGAACAAGCGGCGGCTTTGCCACTCGCGGGTTTGACGGCGTATCGGGCTTTGATAACGCGTTGCCAAGCGCGGGCAGGGGAACGCGTTTTGATTTCGGGCATTGGCGGCGGCGTTGCTTTGTATGCGATGCAATTTGCGTTGGCATTGGGTTGTGAAGTTTGGGTTACGTCTTCTTCGGAGGCTAAAATCCAAAAAGCGGTCGAAATGGGTGCAAAAGGGGGCGTTAATTACAAAACCGAGCAATGGAGTAAGGCATTTATGGCAAAAACAGGTGGTTTTGATGTCATTATTGACTCGGCAGCAGGCAGTGGTTTTGGCGAATTGGTCAAAGTTTGTAAACCGGGAGCGCGGCTTTGTTTTTATGGTGGCACCGCAGGCGCACTTTCGGGTGTAAGTCCGCAAATCGTTTTTTATAAACAATTGTCTATTTTTGGTTCGACGATGGGTTCTGATATCGAATTTGAGGCAATGATTCGATTCGTGGAAAAACATAAAATTATGCCAGTGGTAGATGCGGTCTATCCGTTATCAGAAGGCAATGCCGCGTGTCAACGGATGGACAAGGGACAACAATTTGGCAAAATTGTATTGAAAATCAATGCCTTATGAATTTTTGAAATAGGATGCGTATGATTTGAGGGATTGCAAGGATATCCTTGCAATCCTTCAAATCATACGCATCCTATTTCAAAAATTTTCCAAAGCGGAAACTATTCTGTAATTTTTTCTTTTTCTTAGAGCAAATTTTGGATTCAGACCGTTTTTTATCACAAAGTTGGATGCATCCTTAAAAGATTTAATTTTTAAAATCTTGATAACAGATTACTTACAATTCTTTTGTCTTTTCATAAACCTTTTTTTGTTTTTTTTTAATGTCACTTTGATTTTCTTTTGAGGCGTATTAAGGCGCAAATAATCGTGCTTTTTTGAAACCTATTCAAAAACAGCTAACAAAACTTTTTTTTAACCGTTTTAAAAACGAAACAAATCCGATGAAACTAATCGAAATCAAAAACATGGAAGCTATTAAAGCTGAAACTGAAATTTTAAACGCTACAGCGTTAAACACGATTAAAGGTGGCGGTAGAGACACACGCGGCGGCGGCGTTATGACCCTTACGACTATAGTAAAGGTAAAGTAAGGAGATTCTAAGTACGTTTGCTACGCCTTTTTGGGATAATAAGAAACCTAAGTGTTAATTATTATCCCAATCTTTTTGTATATATCTTTATAACAATATAAAATTGGAAAACATTTTGATAGGAATAGAGGTTCGTGCATGACGTAGTAAACAATTAGGGAAAAACACCTTTCAGCAGGCGCAATTTTTCCCTAATTGAATCCAGTTTTATGCAATAGCGTTTTGTATAATATTTTGTAAGTAGTTGATTTGAAATAAGCTATCAAAACGTAAATAATTGATAATCAATGCATTCTTATCGAATCAAGGTCGGCGAGGTTGCAATCTCGCTGACCTTTTGGATAGGTTGTTATCGAATCAAGGTCGGTGAGGTTGCAACCCTATCCAATACCCACAAAATGATTGTTGGTATTCAAAGGATTCTACAAAATAAAAAAGGTGCGTCGAACCACAACATTTGTAGCAAAACGATGAATCAAGCCGTTTCGGAGGTGCGTAGCACCGTAACATTGGTGAAACGATGCGAATGTTACGGTGCTACGCACCTTTCAATCAAATTGGTTCATCGTTTTTCTACAAATGTTGTGGTGCGACGCACCTTTTTGATTCTGTGGGTACTGGATAGGGTTGCAACCTCGCCGACCTTTTGGATAGGCTCTTTCAATTGAACTACTTATGGAATACAGTCATTGTGAAAAAAATTAAGTTTGGCAAGAATGGGCTATAAATCACTTTTTTTTTTATACTTTTGGGCATGCTTTCAAATCTGTAATTTGACTGCACAGCCCCTTCTTAAACCCAAACTTGCTCGAACTCAATGGTGGGTTGCGCCTTATGACCAAGTTTTGGAAGATGCCAGTGTTATCTATCCATTAGATCCGAAAACGGCGTATGAGATTTTGATGATTCTGCTTCAACGCGCTCAAAAAGACCGATTGCCTCAATGGATTTTTGAAACCTATCGCGCCAAAGGTTTATTTTTAGAAAAACAATTGGCTTATTCCGCCGCTTTAGAACAATATTTTTTAGCAGCAGAATCCATCAAAAAAATTGATTATCAACGTTTTGCAATGGTGCAAATTGATATTGCTATTATCTATCGCAGTTTATATCGGTATTCAGAAGCGCGAAATGTGTATTTTTCACTCATTGATTATTGTGTGCAACATAACGATACGTTGAATCTTTTAAACGCACAAGGTGGACTTGGAAACCTTTTTTCAACGGTCAATGATACTAAAAATGCGATTCGGTATTTTCAAAAAGCGTTGCAATTGTGTCGAGATATGCATCATTCGGCGAATGAGTGTGTTTATTTAGACAATCTTGCTGAGGCATTCGGGATGCAAAAACAGTTTAAAGAAGCCTTTGAGCATATTGAGTTGGCTTGCCAACTTGCTGATAGAGAAAGAGATATAGGTTCTAAGATTCCATTATATGAGCGTTATGCTCGACTGTATGCAGAGGTGGGTGATTTGAAACAGGCTTTTGAGAAAATTAATGCAGGACTTGAATTGGCGAAGCAAAATAAATTTATTGGTGATTATAATAATTTAACGATTACAAAAGCAGAGCTTTACCTCAAACAACAGAATCCAGATTCCGCAATCGTTGCTTTTAAAACGATTGATGAAAAATTAATTAGTGTAAATAGTTTAAATAAAGTTTATTACGAATTAGGGAAAATTTATGAACAAAAAAAAGAGTTGCATTTAGCTGAAACCTATTTTGTCAAAGGGCAAGAATTGGCAAATAAATATCAAGCCTTGCGTTATAATGAGTGGAATCATCGCGCTTTATATGGGGTGTATCGACTCCAAAATAAGCCTACCGCAGCACTTTTTCACCTTGAACGTGCCAATACATTGCATGATTCCTTGTTTAATTATGAAAAATCGGGGCAGGTAACGGAATTACAATTTCGATATGACCTTGCGCAAAGCGAACAGCAATTGCAAGAAGCGCAAATGAAAGCGAATCGGCATCAAATGGGATTAGGTGCGGTGATTGCCTTATTGATTATTGCGCTTTTGGTTTTTGGTTATTTTTGGCAACGCAAACAAAATGAATGGTTGATGCTCAAACATGAAGCAATTCGATTGCAAAAAGAGCAATTAGAATCGTTTAATCAAGAAATTTTAACTAAAAATCAAGCGATTGAACTCCAAAAACAACTTTTAGAAGCCTCTAATGGCTTGTTACAAACTTCTAAGACCCAATTAGAAGCATTCAATCAAGAGATTTTAACTAAAAATCAAGCCATTGAAGCCCAAAAACAATTGTTAGAAATGTCTAATACAATGTTGCAACAATCCAATGGGATGTTACAACAATTTAATTACGCGGTTGCGCACGATTTGCGAGAGCCTTTGCGCAATATTTCGAGTTTTGTAACGCTGATTCAACGCCGGTATTTGAAAGATTTGCCGCCCACAGCCGTTTCTTATTTCGATTTTGTCATCACAGGTGCAACGCGTATGAGCAAAATGTTGGAAGGTTTATTGAAATATTCGATGATGTCCATGAATCAAATCACAGATATTGAACCATTGAATTTGCGCGACATCATTCAAGAAGTCAAAGATAGTTTGCGGTTGATTTGTGAAGAGAAAAATGCGACGATTTTGTACCCTGATGTGATGCCCAATTTGTATATCAATAAAATTCATTTGACCCAATTGATTCAAAATCTGACCAGTAACGCCCTTAAATTTGCAACTCGAACACCTGTCATTGAAATGGGTTGTGAATCCATTGAAAATAAATTATTATTTTTTATTAAGGATAATGGTATAGGTATCAATGCTGAAAGTGGTAAAAAATTATTTAATTTGTTTCACCGCCTACATCGGGATTCGAGCCAATTTGAAGGCACAGGCGTTGGATTAGCCTTGTGTAAAGGCATTGTGGAAAAATATGGTGGAAAAATATGGTTTGAATCCGTCGAAGGAGAAGGCACAACTTTTTGGATGCAATTTCCGAATAGTGTGAATTAGGAATATAGAAATTGTAGGAATTAAGTCGTTGAAGTGAAAGAATCGACCACAACGGTTGGAGGGTTTCAAACCCTTCAACCGTTATACTACCTTGAAAATCAATTTTTTAGCCCGTATTTTTGGGGTCGATTCTTTCACTTCAACGACTTAATTCTGACAATGCTCTAATTCCTGATTCAATGATTATTGCACTGCTTTCAAAGCATTCACGCGCCCGTATCCAAAATATTTATCTTTTCCATTACTGCCCAAATCATCTGCGGATTGGCGCAATTTAGTTTTGACGTGTGCAGGAGACATACTTCCTCCATTTTTACCAATCATCAAAGCTACAACTCCTGTTACATGCGGAGCCGCTTGACTCGTGCCCGCTACAAAATAATAATTGGTTGCATCGCCTGGGCTATAGATTCCATCGTAAAGTTCTCCCGGCACATCAAAGTCACCGCCCGGTGCCGCAAAATCAATCCGTGATGTACCAAAATTCGTGTAAGAAGTTGGAATATCTAGATTAGAAACGACTGTAGGCAACCAATTAGAAGGCGAAGTAGCGGAAATGCACAAGGCATGTGGCGAACCGCTAGGGAATACTTCTAAGGAACCTGTATGGTCAAAATCAAGGGCATCATTGCCTGCGGCACAAATGACGGTTGCTCCTTGAGTTGCCGCGTATTGAATCGCTTGATGATATAGGGCAATTCCAAACTGCGTTCCAGTCGCAAAAGAACCCGAACCTTTAAGAACAATGCCTCCAAGACTTAAATTAATGACTTTCGCGCCTTGGTCTGCTGCATAAACAATCGCTTGTGCAATCCAAGAAATTTGAGCTTCCCCTTGCGCTCCAAATACTTTGAGTGGTAAGAGTTCCGCTTGTGGCGCAACCCCAACAATGCCTTCTGTATTATCTGCCGCCGCAATAATCCCAGAAACGTGTGTACCATGACTAAAACCAGTGCTGTATGGTGTAACATCCAATGGATTTTCACCAGACAATTGTACAAAATTGCGTCCCAGCGTGTGATTAAAATTAGCGGTAAGGTCTGGATGGTTTAGAAAAAAACCGTCATCTACCACTGCGACGCGCACGCCTTGCCCTCTATAACCCAATGCCCAAGCAGCAGGAGCCTCAATCGCTTTCAAATTCCATTGAATCGGAAAAAACGGATTGGTCGCACTGTTAGCAACCGAAAGCGTCCGAATCTGAGCCTGACTCGCTGATTTAACGACTTGAAAATCAAGGGAAACATGGACATTTAAGGCTTCTAACTCGGTTTTGAACTGGGGGTGCGCACTCCGCACTGCCATCATTTTGAAATTAGGTAAATAAGCCGTTTCGGTCGCCCCTAAATCGGCAATTTTCTGACGAATCTGCGCCGTATGCGTATTCACCTTGTTGCCGCCCAATAAGTACGCAACGGTTGTGGTGGTAACAGTACTTTGTGTGGTGGGGATGTCTGTTTGGCTGATTCCAGTAGCCACCTTTTCCTTATGGCAACTTGCCATGGAAAGTGAAAAAAATCCCGCCAATAAAATCGGTTTAATTGGTTTAAAATGCTGCATTTATAAAGATTTTGGTTCAAAATTACAAGTTTAAATTGAGAACGCAAAATGCTTTTATTTTGTTTTAAAGTAAATTACAATTTTTTATTTTGAATATGTTCTGATTTTGATATAAAATTTTTATAATAAAATAGAAATGCTCTGCTTTGCGTCGATTGGCTTTGGGATACAATTGGAATGTGGATGACGCGGATTTTGCAGATTTTCATAGATGTTTTTTTAATGATATTCCAAAAGTGAATACCATTAAAAAAATCCGCGTCATCCGCGTTCCAATTGTATTGCAAAAGTAGCGTGTGAAGTCTAAAATTTGGATTGCATTACAATCCAACGAATCCATGTTTTAAAAAAGGGGCGACCAGCGTACAGTCGGGTGATTTTTTAAAATATAATGCGAAATGCTGTATCGCCCCCATTTTTTTAAAGATTTTATCAAAATAACGAATTATCAAACGTTTGGAGGGTTTAAAACCCTCCAAACGTTGTATCCACTTTTTTTATTTACGTATTGATAATCAATTACTTACCTTTCAAAGTCGGCGCACCTGCTTTAATCACATCCACGATTGATGGATCCAACAACGTACTCGTATCGCCCAAATTGGAAATATCGCCTTCTGCAATTTTCCGCAAAATACGGCGCATAATCTTTCCTGAACGCGTTTTGGGCAATCCCGGAACGACTTGAATTATATCAGGTTTCGCAATCGCGCCAATTTGTTTGGTCACTTCAAGCAATACCTCATCTTTAAACGCTTTTTCGCTCACAATCGTTCGGTCGCAAATGATAAATGCGTAAATGCCTTGTCCTTTAATCGGATGCGGACAGGCTACAACTGCCGATTCGACCACAAAAGGATGTTTATTAATCGCATCTTCCACTTCCGCCGTCCCAATTCGGTGTCCGGAAACGTTTATAACATCATCCACACGCCCGATAATCCGATAATAACCATCTTCATCGCGTTTTGCACCATCGCCCGTGAAGTAATAGCCCGGAAATAATCCAAAATAAGTTGCCCGACAGCGTTCATGATCGCCATAAGTCGTCCGGATAATAGAGGGCCAAGGATATTTGATACATAACAATCCTTCTACATTGTTTTCTGTAATTTCTTTGCCTTCGGGAGTCAATAAAACAGGTTGAACGCCAGGAAGCGGCAAGGTTGCCATCGTCGGTTTCAACTTAGTCACATTCGGCAACGGCGAAATCAAAATACCGCCCGTTTCGGTTTGCCACCAAGTATCGACAATCGGACAACGACTTTTTCCAATATATTTGTGATACCAAATCCAAGCCTCCTCATTAATCGGCTCGCCCACAGAACCCAATACTTTCAACGTACTCAACGAATACGGCGCGACATGTTGCAAACCCGCGCCCATTAAAGAGCGTAAAGCCGTCGGCGCGGTATAAAATTGGTTGACTTTCAATTTATCAATCACTTGCCAAAACCGTCCTGCATCGGGCCAAGTCGGAATCCCTTCAAACATCACCGTCGTTGCACCCGCCAAAAGAGGACCATACACGATATAAGAATGTCCTGTAATCCAACCAATATCCGCCGTACACCAATACACATCATTTTTGCCGGGACGGAAAACATTGGCAAACGTATAATGCGTATAAACCATATAACCTGCGGTGGTGTGTAAAACGCCTTTCGGTTTGCCTGTACTGCCAGACGTATATAAAATAAATAACGGGTCTTCACTATCCACCGAAATCGCAGGACAATCCACAGACGCTTTTGCCATTTCCTCATGCCACCAAAGGTCGCGCCCCGCCGTCCAATGTACAAAACTGCCTGTTCGTTTAAAAACGATACATTTTTCAACACTTGGCGTACTGGACATCGCCTCATCTGCAATATCTTTCAATTTAATTTCCTTATTGCCGCGAAACGCACCATCCGAAGTCACCAAAATCTTACATGCCGAATCATTGATACGGTCTGAAATGGATTGCGCCGAAAATCCGCCAAAAACCACCGAATGCACCGCGCCCAATCGCGCACATGCCAAAACCGCAATCGCCAACTCAGGAATCATCGGCATATACAGACACACTCTATCCCCTTGGACAACCCCCAAACTTTTTAAAACATTGGAAAATTGACATACTTTAGCATGCAATTCGCGGTACGTCAGGGTTTGACCAGCATCATTTGGGTCATTCGGCTCCCAAACAATGGCTTTTTTATCGCCCTGAGTTGCCAAATGACGGTCTAAACAATTTTCGGTGATATTTAATTTCCCATTCACAAACCATTGTGTTTGATAATCGACGAAATTGTAATCTAATACTTTATCCCATTTCCGATGCCAAACAAATTCATCGGCGCGTTCTGCCCAAAATCCTTCAGGATTTTCAACACTGCGGGCATATTCTTTTTTGTACTGAGCAAACGATTTGATAATTAACGATGACATAACTTCTAAATGTTGAATGATTTTAATACTTTGACGAACACTATTGCAAATATACAACTATCTATATGTTTATATTTAATAGTTCAAAAAAATTTGGCGAAGGAATCCCCAAATTTTTTTGAACATCATTAAATATGAAACTTTAACTTCGATTTTTGGGATAATTCAACCAAATTCGACCATTTCATTGACAATATGGACTAATTCTTCATTATCAAACGGTTTCGTGAGGTATATTTCCCCGCCGCTACTGTATCCTTCTCTGCGGTCATTCGACGTGCCTTTGGCAGTGAGGAATACAATTTGAATATCATCATATCTTTCAATATGTCGAATGCGGCGTGCCACTTCAAAACCGTCCATAGCAGGCATCATCACATCCAATACAACGACATTTGGATGAAAAGATTGTAATTTCATCAAGGCTTGATGCCCATCAAAGGCTTTTTGTACGATGAAACCTTCTTCCTCGAATAAGTATTCAAGGGCTGTAAGGATGTTTGGTTCATCGTCCACCAGCAATATTTTTTTCTTTTTCGGATTCTTGGAATGCGACATACATCATTGCCAAAGGGTTCAAATTAGCGTGTTTGCAACTTCGGCGAAGTAAAAATAGTAGTTTTTTTTTTAATCCAGCTATTTTTTCACTTTTTTTTTAAAAAAATAGCAAAAATAGACTTCTTATCGGTTGATTTATAAATTGAATTTTTATAAATAATTGATAATCAAATGTTTGATTATTAGCGAAATTTTCGCTGATGGAATATTTTTTTTAGTATAAATTGGAACACGGATGATACAGATTAGGCGGATGAACACCGATTTTTTTGAAAAAAAATCGGTGTTCATCCGCCTAATCTGTATCATCCGTGTTCCAATTGACCCTAAAACCAGAAAGTCGCAGCTTTTGACGGCTGCGACTTTTTTCTTACTTGGTGTACTAAAAAAAATAAAGGTTACAAAATAGTTTTGCGTTTAAATTAAAGGGTCGTAAATGGAGCTTTTGATTCCTTTCTTTGAGAGATTGAAATCGCTGCGTTTATTTGTTAATGCAAAGGTAATCTGTATTGCAGCGTTTGTAAAGGAGTAAATAGCGTTTTTGTTAGGTGAATTAGTATGGAGCATTTTGGGATAAAAAGCTAAAAAAAAGGGGTTTTACAGTCAAAATGATGCCAAAAATGCTTGAAAAAGCTATTTTTTACTTTTTAATGGAATAAAAACAGCCCAAAAATCGCATTTTGGGGCTGTTTTATTTTAAAATTTCTAAAAAAATATTTTATTCTTGCTAAAAACGTATTTTATTTAATTAATTTTTTTAAAATTAATTTTTCTTTTCACGATGTATCCGCTAAACGACTTGTGAAAAGAAAGTTGCGTCAAGGTTGAAACTTGACGCAAGTTATGCTTGACGCAAATCATGCTCGAATTGATTTACAAATCATTTAGGAAATGTATATTAGCCATTATTGATTTGTAAAAAGCATCTTTATCGGCATTATCGGGCAAACCTGCCACTTGTCCATCGCCTAATTCTACGATGAGCCAATCTCTTTGCTTCGTTTTGGCAATATCCATCGTGTAAAAAGAACTCTTTATGCGGTTGATTTCTGCTTGGAACGGAGCGAGATTGGGTAATTCATCCTCATAATCTCCTTCATCCCAATAATTGAAGACACTAATTATTTTCTTATTCAACACAAAAAGGCGAAATTCCTTTGTTAAAGGCATTCCACTGATGGAATGATTTGCCAGAGGTTCAAATTCCATAAATTCACGATAGACAATTCCTACATTTAAATCGGTATCTTGCAGTTCCATAAATTTTTTTGTAATGGCTAAAACGCTTTCCGCATGATTTGAATTGGGAATAAAGCAGGCTTCCTTCCAATAATGCTTCTGGGATTTCACATAATCTTTAACAATAATGGGTTTTCCTTGAAAATGCTGCGCTTTCGCTATTAAATCCTTGTCTTCGTAACCGAATGACATGTCTAACCAAACGGATTTAGGTGTTTTTTCACCCAAAACTTCGTATGAATTGGGTAAATAATGGCAGAATTGATACTCCATTGGATTATTAATAAGCCTTATATTTTTAGTCAATAGCGCGTTATAAAGGTTTTCATATTCAGTTGGTTTTAACATCCAACCTCTGTAAATGCCTAAAATCGCTTCCTTGAATCCGTGCAATCGACGGATTGCCTTTAAAGCATCTTTACTTTTTGTAATATCTTCAAAACGGATTAAACCAATATGAAGGTGCTGTTTTTTAGCCGTTTCATATTCTTCGGCATAAAAACAATCCACTTCTTTCGAGTTGTAACCGTTATCGCAATAGAGTATTATCATGATTTTTGATTCTAAAGTTGATACATTTCAATTTTTGATTATCAATGGATGCAAGTAAGTAGTTGAAGTAAAAGAATCGACAAAAAGGGAAGATTGCTAAAAGGTTGATTTTCAAGATATACTTTGCGTCGGGTGGTTTTGGATACTATTGGAACGCGGATAACGTGGATTGGGCGGATTCGCACGGATTTTTTTTGAAATTCAGTGCCAATTTAGGAAAAAATCCGTGAAAATTCGCTCAATCCGCGTTATCCGTGTTCCCATTGGATCGCAAAAACACCCGACGCAAAGTATAGTATAACGTTTGGAGGGTTTCAAACCCTCCAAACGTTGTTGTCGATTATTTAACTTTAACTACTTAAATCGAAATTTATGCTTTTAAAAAACAGATTCATACACTTTTAGTTGCAATTTCGTTTCTAAAACTTGCGATGGTTCATTAATGAACTACTTTTGCAGAAACCATTCAATATTAACCACAAAACGTTATTTTTGCCTCCAATTCGTTCTGTTTTAAACACATCCTTTATAATTAATCTTTTTTTCAAAAAAAAATGGCTCCTTTTTTCGATAAAATGCTCGAAGTGGCACAATTAACAAGTCAATTGCCGATTGTGGAGCAAGTCCAAACCTTATTTAAACAAATTGAGGCACTCAGACCCATTTCGGAAGATGCTGAAAAACGCATTATGCAAAAATTCAGATTGGATTGGAATTATCATTCCAACGCAATTGAAGGCAATCAATTGACATACGGCGAAACGATTTCTTTCTTGATGCACGGTTTGACTGCCAAAGGCAAACCGTTTAAAGACCATTTAGATTTGCGCGGTCATGATGATGGTCTTAAATATTTGTTTCAAATCCTTACGGATGGACGCGGTTTTACCGAAATGGACATTCGAGAATTGCATAAAATCATCCTCGTAGAACCTTATACAAGTCGTGCAATCACATCAAACGGGCAAGAGACTCGAAAAGTAATTGAAATTGGCAAGTACAAAAGCACTCCAAATCATGTTAGAACACAAACAGGGGAAATTCATTATTACGCAACGCCCGAAGAAACGCCTGCTTTGATGAATGATTTAATGCAATGGCTGCATCAGGCGAGTCGGGATAAAACGATTCATCCTGTGGTGATAGCGGCATTATTTCATCATCGTTCGATCGCACTGACGCAACCCACCCGCGTCGAGCCTTTGCGTTGGGTTTGCGCGGGTTGGCTGTCGGCAGTGCCCTTGTTGTTAACAGTATTTTTAAATATTTATTATCGCTCTAAGAAACCATAGAACTCGAAACCTAAATCCTTTACCCAACAAAGTTTTAAAAAGAAGCACAAACCTCTTATCTTTGCACCTCAATAACAAAACGGTTCACTCAAAAACCGTTAATTATGAATTTTGATACGCTGGTGGCGGACATTCAAACCACTCACGAATGGTTTGTGCAACAAACAGCTCGCCAAATTAATACAAGTTTAACCTTACGCAATTGGCTTTTCGGAATGTACATTGTCGAATACGAACAAAATGGACACGATAAAGCCACTTATGGCAAACAAGTGGTCGAAAGTTTAGCGCAACAATTCAAAATCCGTCGAATCAAGCTCGGTAAAAGTCAACTGTATATTTGCCGCGATTTTTATAGTACTTATCCTCATTTTTGGCAATTTATCCTTGAAGGCATGGCTCAAGCGAATGCACAACCCTTGCAGCAACGACTCTCTGCCCTTCAAACGAACTCCTCAATTTTCCAGACACTGTCTGGAAAATTGGACACCGACCGTTCCGAGCCGTCGAAACTTTTAAATCAATTAACCTTTTCCCATTTCACGGAATTGTTAAAATACCCCGAACCCCTCAAACGACTTTTTTATGAAACCGAAACCTTAGTCAATTCATGGAGCGTCCGCGAATTGCGCCGTGCGATGGATAGCTTACTTTTTGAACGGACAGGCTTGAGTCGGAATGTCGAAACCGTTTTGAAACCGCATCGGCACGGAAGCGGCATCCTTCAACCGTCCGAAGTCATTCGAGACCCCTACGTTTTAGATTTTTTAGGACTCACGCCCAGCAGTGATTTGACGGAAAGCGACTTAGAACAAGCGATCATCAATCACCTCCAACTTTTTTTAATGGAAGTCGGACGCGGCTTCTGTTTTGAAGCGCGACAAAAGCGGATTTCCTTTGATAATCGCCATTATCGAATTGATTTGGTCTTCTATCATCGCATTTTGAAATGCCATGTGTTGATTGATTTGAAAATCGGACAATTCGATCATGCGGACGCAGGACAAATGAATTTGTATCTCAACTATTTTCGAGAGAATGAGATGACTGAAGGCGACCAATTACCGATTGGCATTATTTTATGCGCTGATAAGAATGAAACCTTAGTCAAATATGCAACTGGCGGCTTGTCACAACAAATTTTTGTCAGCAAATATTTGTTAAATTTGCCTTCGGAAGCGGCATTGCGACAAATCATTCAACAAGAACAACAAAAATTAAAACCTTAAAAAGTCCAGAATAAGCCTCCAAATCCATTCTTTAAGGGATGATTGAGGCTTATTCTCTAAATGAATTCTGAATCCTGAGCTTTTGCAGGACTTATTCGCCCCAATTTTGTTTCCTATGATTGAATTTGGTACCATTCCTGCCTTCAATTCCGTTTGCACTGCCGACGTACCGCCGCGTTGGGCTTTTGCGGCGGTATGTGCGGCAGTGCGGTGTTCTGTGGAGTCTTTTTTTTATTTTTTTTTATTTTTTATCGTCGTCAAAACAGCATTTTTTTATTTTTTGTAGTCGTATAAACGGCTTTTTTTTTTGTTGCTTTTTTTAGTACCCCCCTCAGTATTTTTGCCAATTTTGATTGTTTTTTCTTTGAATATCGCCCGAAACCCTTACTAAGATATATCCCATTTTGTTAATTAAATTACTCTTTTTTCATGTCTTTAGAATTTATCCCGAATATTTACTTTCTGTAATTGGTCACCTTTCTCTAACTCAAATGTCTCAATTCCATTTTCATCAAGGGCATTAAAAATTTGTAAGTAATTATTTTTATCAAGTATGTCTTTCTTTTCAAAAGTAAATTCAATTCCATGAAGCATAAATTCACTTTCTACACGTTTTCCATTAATTAGGTCAATTACTAACTTGTGAGTTATGATATTTACATCTAAGATTTTTCTACCCAAAAGGTTGTCAATGCCTTTATTGCTCTTATTGTTCCAAATCAATGGGAGTTCGTCTCCCGATCCATACCAATCAAGTTTGTTCGTTAAGTCAATTTTGTCAATTGTTAAACCGAATTGAAGTTGAAAAGCGGTAAATTCAAATTGGGTATTATTAATTTTTAGAATTACTGGACCATCACTTAGCCACTCATTATCTCTTATTTTCCATATGAGCCAATAATCTTCTAAAGTCGAACCGATTGTTTTAATAAGTTTGTCGTAAAATGAGTTTATAAAAGTCTCAGTAGTATCAAATAACTCTGGTTCATAGTCTAAAATTCCGAGCATTTTTGTATCAGTTTAAAGTTCTGTTAGCAAAATTTATAAATGATAATTTTTTGTAAAGTTAATTGCTCCTGTTCAATATAAAATACATTTTTACTTGTTTTATTCTTTTAAATAATTATTCCTGCAATATCTATTGATTTTACATCCCTTTATTTAGCCGAAGAACGGATGCTTTTTTTTGATTTCACAGAACATTCGTACAAATTCAACTTGTCCACCACTAAAATCTACAATCGAAACGTAATTTATTGAAAAAGAGCCAGTTGAATATTATGTATATATAAAATATTGTTAACAACACCACAATTGACGCAATTTTAGTTGTTAAGTTATAAATTTTTGCTCGTTTTGAAATCATTCCGATTTTTTGACGATATAACAATTTTCAAAAGTATCAAAACAAGTTGTTTCAATGACTTTAAAATTGGGGTCTAAAACGACGAAATTAATGCCGCGTGTATTTTTCGCTTCATTTTTTTCAACGGTTGTGCCAACTTGAATTTTAGCAATATTGCCCGATTCCGCGCCTGCGGATTCCATTTCAACATTCGCTAAAAAATGCAATGATTTTAAAGATTCACCTTTTTTGAAACTTCGTTTTAATAAATTTTTATCATCCAATTGTTCAAAAATCAATTGATTTTGATGGAATATTGCCAAATACGAACCGCGAAAACCCAATTTTTGAATATTAGAACCCATTTTACCCAAATATTGTTTTGCTTCAACGCAAAGGTTTTTCGTGCCTTCATCTCGAATCGCGGCGAGAACCGTATTTTTGGCATTTCTATTTAAAAAATCTTGTATGGATTCCGTTTCAATATGAAATGGTTTAATTTCGGGATGTGCCGCTATTTTTTGAAGCAAATCTTGGTGATGTGTCGGCGCAATCAAAAGATAATTGTCTAATATAAAAAACGCTCCTTTTCCCGTTTGTTGCAATTTTTCTACATACGGTTGAAAGGCTAAACCTGTGATAATCAATGATTTATCCGTTCCATCCCACTCACCTTTTGACAAATTTTCATTCAAATGATTGGTAAATTTATCTTTCAAACCTTGCAAACTACGCGCTAAATAACCTGTTGTAATCGGTTTATGATTTTCAACCGCCAACAATGAAAAAGGAATATAATCCAAATAATGTTGATACGTCCAACTATACGGCGGATACAGCACCAATCTATCGACATTTTGGGTCAAATCATTCCAAATTGCCTTATTGAAAGGCGGCGTATAGGTGGATGCAAGGTTTTCTCGTTTGAATAATGGACTCAAATCATAGATTTGCAAAACCAGTAAAGTCGTTATAATCGGATATTTATAAGTAGAAAAAACGTGTTTTTGATTTAAAAACCAACGAATTACAAATAATACAATTAAATAGTATGAAACCCAAATGAATCGCCCAGAAGACCGAAACGCATCACAAATAAAACCTAAAGTCGTTTGCGGAAAAATCTTGATTTTCCAAATTTCGGTTTTTCCCCAAAAACCAAGATTGCTACACGCAAATAAAGCAAATAAGATTGCTACTGCCACCAAATAGCTATCCCGTTGTGGAAGCAGGTTTGAATTAGGATTTGTAGGATTGTTGGGATTTTGTAGGATTAATTCTGTTGGCTTATTGAATTGAAATTTCATAAAATGAATCCTACAAAATCTCAATAATCCTAAAAATCCTAATTCAAAACATTGATTTACAATGAATAAAATAATTAAAATAAAAACACTGATTCCTAAATATGCTGCACCTTCATATTGTCCTTCGCCTCTTGGCAAGCCTTTGAATAATTTTCCCATATCGGTTGCATTGAAAAAAGCATTCAAATTCGCCGAATAATGTCCAAATCCAGCAGCTCGAACCGAATCCGTTGGCACAATAAAATTGCCTATGACGTACCAAATCGACATTGCCAACAATACATTTGCGCCATTCCAGAGCAACATTTGCCACCATTTCAGTCGCTCATGCAATGAATGCAACGAAACGGCGAACATTAATCCGAACATCATCAGCAATAAATATTGATGCACCAAAGCGGTAATAGCAACAATATATAAAGATTGTTTAAATTTATAAAGAATGGGTAAGTCAACATAATAAAGCCAAAAAGACCATAAAATCAGCCATTGCGTACAAAGATTGATATGCCCAGAACGATACAGTAAGACCGTACTCATCAATAAAAAAATCGACCCCAAGAACAATTCCCAAAAATCTTTCAAACCCACTGCCCGCAGTAATCGAATCGCAAAATAGCCTTGCAAGAGGTAACACGACAGCAACCACCATCCAAAGTGTTGAAAATGAACGGGTAATAGATTTGAAATAAATTTCAATGGAATGGCTAATAATGGAATCGCACCCGTCAAACCAATGCCTGTGACGGTCGGATATTCGTATCCTTCGATGCGCCCGATTGGAAAAGCAGGCGGCGAAGCGCGATAAAATTCCCATGATAAAAATTCAGTCGGCGTATCGAAACTCAAGGTCATCAACCAAGCGTAATTCGTCACATCTAACGCAATCCATCCAAATTTTAACCAAAAAAAAAGTAAAGCAACCGACAAAACAGCAGCGTAAAGGGCGTATTTGTTTTTCACTTAAAACGAATTATTTTAAAATAATAGATTGCTTTTATAGGGTACTTTTGCCATACAATTGGAACACGGATGACGCGGATTGGGCGGATTTGCGCGGATTTTTTATTGTGATACAAAATTTTATATATTTTTAACCCAAGTTGCGCGGTAGGGTTTGAATTAGGATTTTTAGGATGATTTGGATTCCATTGGGATTGATTTGTAGGATTTTTTAGGATTTCATCCTAAAAAATCCTACAAATCAATCCCAATGGAATCTTAAAAATCCCATCAATCCTAATTCAAACCTTACCGCGCAACTTAGGTTTTTTATTGATTTAAACGAATTATAAATTTGCATAACAATAAAAAAATCCGCGCAAATCCGCCCAATCCGCGTCATCCGTGTTCCAATTGTATCACACTACCGTTCCCATTAAAGTCGCACTGGTTACCTCATGCACCGTTACGGTTACGTAATCACCTTGTTTTAAACCTTCTTTTTTAGGAAAAACAAGCATTTTATTTTGCGTATTGCGTCCTTTAAAATCTTTATCGCTTTTTTTGCTATCGCCTTCAATCAACACTCTAAATGTTTTTCCAATATCTTTCTTATTGTGTTGCAAGGATATATGATTTTGAAGCCGCACAATTTCATTCAAACGCCGTTTTTTGATTTCTTCTGGAATATCGTCTTTATATTTACGCGCCGCCAATGTACCGGGACGCTCCGAGTAGAAAAACATATACGACATAGAATATTTTGCAAACTCCATCATCGTCAATGTTTCGGTATGTTCCTCCTCTGTTTCGGTGCAAAAACCTGTAATCATATCGCTCGAAATGGCACAATCTGGCATGATTTCATAGATGCGCCGCACTTTATTCATATACCAATCTCTATCATAAGTCCGATTCATCAATTTCAAAATGCGACTATTCCCACTTTGAACAGGCAAGTGAATATATTTGCAAATATTTTCATGTTTTGCCATCGTAAACAACACTTCATCTGTAATATCTTTTGGATGTGAAGTCGAAAATCGCACCCGCAAATCAGCATTAATTTGCGCCACTTGTTCCAAAAGCTGGTCAAATGTAACAATTTGTTTCGATTCTGGATTTTCCCACTTGTAACTATCCACATTTTGACCCAATAAAGTCACTTCCCGATAGCCTTTTTCAAACAATTCTTTTGCTTCTGCCACAATACTAAACAAATCGCGACTCCGCTCACGCCCGCGTGTAAACGGCACAACACAAAACGAACACATATTATCACAACCGCGCATAATACTGATAAACGCCGTCACGCCATTCGTGTCCAAACGCACTGGATTGATGTCGGCATACGTCTCTTCTCGACTCAAATACACATTCACCCCCTTTTCGCCCTCTTCCGCGCCCGCAATCAAATTCGGCAAATCTCTATACGAGTCGGGCCCAACCACCATATCAACCAATTTTTCCTCTTCCAAAAACTTCGATTTCAAGCGTTCCGCCATGCAGCCTAACACGCCAACCAACATACCTTGTCGTTGTTTTTTATACGATTCAAAGATTTTAAGGCGTTTTCGGACGGTTTCTTCCGCTTTTTCACGGATAGAACACGTATTGATGAGTATCAAATCCGCAATTTCAGGGTTGCGCGTAGGGCTGAAACCGTTGTCGCCCAAGATAGAGGCAACAATTTCAGAATCGCTGAAATTCATCTGACAACCATAGCTTTCAATATAAAACTTTTTGTTGCCATCTTTCGCTTCGGTCTCCTGCGCCGCCTTGAATAAGACTTCGCCTTGACGCTTTTCGTCTATCGTTTTTTGCACGCCAAGCAGCGTAGGATTGTCATTGTACAACATTTCCGAATGGTTGATATATTTAAAAAAATACAATTAAGTTTGCAAAGATACAACTTTTTGAAAAGATTATGCCCGTTTTTAGGAGAATCGATGGCAATCTTTTTATCTTTGTCGAAATTAACGTTTATTTGCATTCTAAAAATTGAAAAAAAATGTTTGATAAATTAAAATCGGTTCAAAATCAAGTAGGCGATGCGCAAGCTCAAGCGGCTGCTTTTAAGGCAAAATTGTTGAGTTTGGGAACGGGCGCGATAGCGGTTATCGTTGGCAGCGTCTTGATTTCGTTTGTTTCGGGCAGTTGGTGGGCGTTTGTGCCTGTTTGCGCGGTGGTGGGCGCGGCGATTGGACAGACTCCTGCGCAAAGTTACGCGTATGGGCTGGCTGCGATGAGCTTACTTTGGATGACTTATGCGGGCTTTTTGAACAATGCTAATGTGGGTCTCCTGTCTGGCAGAATCAGTCAATTGTTGGGCGGCGCGGTTTCGGGCATGCAATTGGTGTTTGTAACTGGTTTGTTAGGAGGCATTTTAGGCGGTTTTGCGACGATGTTAGGCGCAACTGCACGAGATTTGTTCCGAAAAGACAATAATTTACAGGCAATTTGAGTTGATTCAGAAAAATCGAATCCATGTGTACTTGGTTTTCGCTGAAATTTTTTCGATAAAACGCATAACTTTCGCAAAGTATCTTTTTTGACAAAATTTGTTTTAAAAATATCAAAATTGAATTTTCAAAAGGGAAAAATTGAAAATTTTTCCCTTTTGAAAATTCAATTTTGATATTTTTAAAACAAATTTTGTCAAAAAAGATACTTTGCGAAAGTTTTTACAAAAAAAAATTCAGCGAAAACCAAGTGTGTAAAATCAAAAAACAATGGTTAAAATTTTTGATATAAAAAAATGGGGCATTTGTGGGATGATTCTTGCGGGTGTTTTTTTTCAATGTTATTCGTTCAAAGGGGTGTCGATTGACAGTGATGTTAAAACATTTAGTGTCAATCTATTTGGAAATAATGTGCCTTCCGCGCCGCCGACGATTCAATTAACGTTTTCGGAGAAATTGCGGGAAAAAGTGCGCAACAATACGCGCCTACAAATGAGTAATTCGGAAAGCGATTTGACCTTTACGGGCAGTGTTGACGAGTATTCGGTGATTGCGGTTGCGCCTCAACCGGGGGTAGCGGCTCCGTTCAATCAATTGAAAATCACCGTCAGTGTAGAGTTGGTCAATACCAAAAATGAAAAGGGCGGTTGGAAACAGGCTTTCGGATTTCAAAGCAATTTTGATGGTTCTCGAAGTTTGTTAACCGTTCAAGATCAATTGATTAAGGAAATTAGCGACAAGATTGTACAAGATATTTTTAATAAAGCGTTTACTGAAAACTGGTAAATAAATTCATATATGACTCCCGCGCAATTTACTTCCTACCTTCAAGACGAATCGTATTTACACCAATTGAGTTACCAAGAATTGCAATCTTTGGTGATACAATATCCGTTTTGTCAAAATTTTAGGATGTTGTTGTTGAAAAAAAGTCAATTGGAAAATCATGCGAATTTAGACCATGATTTGCAAAAAGCAGCTGTTTATGCTACAGACCGCCGTTTTTTATATCGAACCGTTAAGCGTTTGAAAAATCAAGGCATCGTTTTGGAAAAAGAAACCGAAACGATTTTGGAATTAACAGAATTAAGCAATATTGATAACTTGTTGAATAACAAGGCATTAGAAGAAATTTTTATTGAAATTCATCCTGTTCGTGTGCCGCAAGAACAAGCGGTAGAAGCGACCGCGCAACCTTTGCAATTAGAAAATTGGTTGGAACGGAAAATGCCGACCGCCGAATCTCAAGAATTTTTGTTTGAAATTTCAAGTTTATTAGATTCAGAACCGACCGAAACGATTGAAAAAAACGTGCCTGAACTGGTTTTTGAAGCGACGAATGATTATGTGACGCATCTAAAATCGCTTTTTGAAATGCCCTCAGATGACAATTTGTTTGAAAATCTGACGGCTTTTGAGCGAGGAATTCCATTTGGAGATGATGCAGATGAGATGGAATCCTTATGGTCTCCGATTGAAGCGGAATTGCCCGCTATTGAAAAAACACCGATTGTTTTAAATGAAAGATATTTTGAAAAAAAGATAGAAAATAAGATTGAGAATCCATTTGATAATTCAGAAAAAATTGATAATCAATCATTTGAAGATGATGAATTATCCGAAAGTAATATTTCGGAAGATGATGCGATTGATGATTTGATTGCACAATTTAAAACAATTGTTGCTCCTAAAAAACCCGAATCAACCGCACAAGATAAAATAGAGGAGACCGATATGAAAACAAAACAACCTAAATTAATAGCGCGTGACCCAGTGGATTTCAATGAGTGGATGGCACAATATCAACAAAATGTTTATAATAACCCACCCAAACCGACGCTTATTTCCAATAATTTGGATAAATTAGCCGAAAAAAGAACAGTCGTCGAATGGTCTGAATGGTCGCACGCGAAAACGAAAAATCAGGAAAAGAAGAAGGAGGGCTTGCCTACTTTGCCGACTTCTGTTACAAAAAGTTTGAAACGGCGCGAGGATATTGCTTCGGAAACGTTGGCAGATTTATTAGCGCATCAAGGAAATATTGTCGAGGCAATTAAAATGTATGAACTGCTTTGTTTGGAAAATCCTGATAAAAATCGTTTCTTTGCGCAAAAAATACAACTCTTACAAGAGGGTTTGAAATATAAAAAGGATTAAAATCGTTTTTAGGTTTAAATAATTGTAAATCATATCATTACGTTTATAAAAAATTAAAAATACATGTTAACAGCGATTACTATTTTGATTGGCATCATTGCCCTTTTGTTGATAACAGCCGTTTTGATTCAAAATCCAAAAGGCGGCGGTATCGATTCGACGTATGGTTCTGGCGCGAATCAAATGTTTGGTGCGGCAAAATCTGCCGACTTTATTGAAAAAGCAACTTGGGCATTAGCTGCCGCGTTGATTGTTTTGTGCGTTATGTCCTACTTTGCGATTTCTCAAAGCAGTGGAGCCGTATTGCCTGATTTGCAATCTCGCTAATTTCGATTTATGGTATAATTGGAACGCGGATGACGCAGATAGGACGGATTTTCACGGATTTTTTATTTTATAAAAACAAAAAATCCGTGAAAATCTGCCTAATCCGCGTCATCCGCGTTCCAATTAGTATCCAATGGTACAATTGAAACGCGGATGACGCAGATTTTGCGGATTTTCACGGATTTTTTATAAAAACAAAAAATCCGTGAAAATCTGCCTAATCCGCGTCATCCGCGTTCCAATTAGTATCCAATGGTACAATTGAAACGCGGATGACGCAGATTTCACGGATTTTTTATTTTATAAAAACAAAAAATCCGTGAAAATCTGCCTAATCCGCGTCATCCGCGTTCCAATTAGTATCCAATGGTACAATTGAAACGCGGATGACGCAGATTTTGCGGATTT
>JAAFJT010000189.1 GCA_013298955.1 Chitinophagales bacterium | reverse complement strand
AAACATCCTTGCAATCCTTTAAATTATAAGCATCCTATTTCAAATGTTGCTGCTGATTTAAAGGATTGCAAGGATGCTTTTCATTGATAATCAACCATTTAGAACTAAAAACATCCTTGCAATCCTTCACATCATCAGCATCCTATTTCAAATGTTGCTGCTGATTTAAAGGATTGTAAGGATGCTTTTCATTGATAATCAACTATTTAGAACTAAAAACATCCTTGCAATCCTTTAAATTATAAGCATCCTATTTCAAATGTGGAGGCTTTTCATTGATAATCAACCATTTAGAACTAAAAACATCCTTCCAATCCTTTAAATCAGCAGCATCCTATTTCAAATGTGGAGGCTTTTCATTGATAATCAATCATTTAGAACTGAAAACATCCTTCCAATCCTTTAAATCATAAGCATCCTATTTCAAACATTTTTGGTGACTGATGATTCCTTAGCTCACTGAACTATAAAGGCAACCCGAAACCCAAAAGAGTTGCTCCGATACGTGGGCGTGCTGTAATACCGAGACGCAACCCGCGCATAAGGCGGGGAGTAGCACCAACTGCCACCACGTAACACGCGGTGCGAGCCCGTAACAGCACCAGTGGGATTCGTGACAGCAGCACTGCTGTAATCACCTTTCCAATCACTGCACCATTCCCACACATTACCTGTCATATCGTATAAACCGAAATCATTCGCTAAAAATTGTCCTACGGGTGCCGTATAAACATAATTATCACTATAATTGTCAAAAATACTCCAACTTGAATGCTTTTTTTTCGCCGTTTCATCCGCCACATTACCACCGCGACTCCCATTTGGCAACCCGTCGCCCCAACTATATTTAGTATGACGGCTACCATTACCTGCTGCGTACTCCCATTCCGCCTCAGTAGGAAGCCTATATTTTTTGCCCGAACACTCGGAAAGCCATTGACAGTATGCTACAGCACCATAATAATTTACGTAAATCACAGAATAATTTTCATAGCCCCGTTCTACTTCAAATTTACCTCCTAATTTCTGTATCCGACATCGTTCATTATCATAACTGTCTGATAAATCTATCCAAGTAACGTCTGCTTCTGTTTGATTGCCTTTCTCGTTCAAAAAAGCACAAAATTGAGCATTTGTCACCTCATACTTTCCCATCTGGAAAGGGCTCACCGTCACAGTATGAACAGGTTTTTCATCGCTATCGCCGTCATTACTGCCCATTTGAAACGTACCGCCGCGCACCAATACCGTTTCGGGTTCAATACATTTAGGTTTCGGTTTCTTACAGGAATTATACGGGTCATCTCCAAAATACTCCAAAGTGCCAACCGTATTCGGGCAAACATCACAATCATTTGGGATGCCATCGTTATCGGCATCGGGCAAGCGTGCTTGCGTAGGCGATAACTCAATGTTAGAAATCAACCATTTTTCGCCCGATTTCACCACCGACATCCGATAATACAAGGCAGGTAAATCCTTCGTCTCGCAATGCAAACAGTCGCCATTATAACCTTGCTGATAATAGATATAAAACCGTGTATCCTGCCGACAAAACTGTTTGTCTTGAAGGAGGAGCGTCGTACCCACCGAAAAATTATGAATTTGAATGGCATATTCACTCGACGACAGGTATTCTTTACTATTTTGGTCGTAAATCTGAGCGGTTGGCGCAAATAATGCTGCAAAGTTGCGCGTCACTTCAGCACCTTTGCCTCGCGTATCCTGCGCCACAAAGTAACTCCAATGCTCCGCATATTTTTCCAACACCATTTTTAATTGGCGTTTCATGTCAACTTCCTGTCCTCGCAAACTGACTGACAAAAACAGTAAGCCGAGTATTTGATACCATTTCATAGATTTGAGTTGAGCGGTTTATATCGTGTAAAAGTATAAATAATTGATTATCAAGTAGTTAGAAAATTTTTGAATTAGGATGCTTCTGATTTAAAGGATTGTAAGGATATTTTTTCATTTAGAATTAAAAACATCCTTACAACCCTTCACTTCCTAAACATCCTAATTCAAAGGATTGTAAGGATATTTTTTATTAGACGGTAAGCATCAGAAACCTTCAAGGTTTCCGATGCTTAATCAATCATTTAGAATTAAAAACATCCTTACAATCTTTCACCTTCTAAGCATCCTAATTCAAAGGATTGTTAGAATATTTTGCATTTAGAATTAAAACATCCTTATAATCCTTTAAATCATAAGCATCCTAATTCAAAAGGGCTTACTTCACGCGTTGACTGTGTAAAGCCCGAACCCAACCATATTGTTTCGTCCACCCCTTCGTTTTCGGTGTATAGACGAAAAACATATCAATGGTTTTAATAGTGAAATCCGCATACACCACTTTTTCATTC
>JAAFJT010000188.1 GCA_013298955.1 Chitinophagales bacterium | reverse complement strand
TTCAAAGAGGCGTAAAAAGCTTTCATCACGAGACCATTTAGAGTAGTGATAATAAATGGTTTGCCATGTAACAAGTTGATTATCAGGCTTTAAGGTGCGCCATGAACAACCTGATTTGAGCACATACGATATTGTGTTAAAAATGTAATGATAACTTACTTTTTGCCGATTGTGACCCAATTTATGGCTCAGATGTGGTAAAATGTAGATTTCAAAATCAGATTCCGAAATGCAAACGGGTAATTTACTCATTTGTATTTTTTTACAAAGATACAATAAATTCAACTAAACATCCTTATAGATAAAAAATTGCTGCTAACTGCAACTTGCTGCACTTTGTGTACAAATCGTTGTTTTGATTCAAAATTATTGTTTAGGCGGCGGCGGTGCGACTGGTTCTGTTTTAGGAGTGATTACCTCTTTTTTGGGTGTTGATTTAAACGAAACAGGCTCTTTTTTAGGCATTACAGGTTCTTTTTTGGTAGCTGTTGCTTCTGGTTTAGGTTCTTCCATTTTTGCCATAGCCTCTTTTTTGGGCGCAGCACCATAAATATCCTTTAAATGTACCATTTCACCAGCCTCATTTTTTATATCCAAATCATAGCGCACTTGCATCCGCGTTCCCACAGGCGCGTAAAAGAAAATGCGCCACATATCGCCCTCACCCGCGCCCATGCAGCCATTGGAAAACGCTTTTCCGAGCGAAGTTTCATTGGTCGTAGGGTGAATCAATTGCCCAAATCGCTCTTTATTGATTTCGGGTTCGACCCAAGGCATTAAGGGCATCATCGTGACTTTGCCATCATCCCGATTGGTTTTGTAATAAACGCGTCCAGTGGCAGGGTCTAAGGAAGCCGTTTTAAAATAGGTCGAAACAATCTTGCCATGTCCTGTTTTGGTACGGAGATTGACCACTTTTTCATTGAAAACCGCCCATTGTTTCACACTATTGCGCCCGACTCGGATTAAAAATTTGCCAACGGTGTCCTTGTCTTCAATAATTTGCAATTTATATTCGGGTACATTGACATCAATGTAAGTTTTATTTTGTTTTTCAATAATGTCAAAAGCAATATTATCGTTTTTCACAAATAAAGTATCGCCTTTTTTAAGAATCACCAATTCTTGTTGGTCGAAAATAAAAACCCCTTTTTTTTGTTGTTGATAATAATCCGTATTAACAAAATTGTCTATAATCCAAGGATTCATACGCGCCAACAAATGTGGGGTTAATCGATAAAACAACAGCGTATCATATTGTTTCACGACCTTATCAACATATTTGAAATAATCCTTCACACGGATATTTCGGTCCACAACGTGCGCAAAAAGCCAATCTTCTGGAGCCGTCACATTGCTTTTAGAGCGATTGGAGGAGGTTTGAGCAATTGGAGCAGTGGATTGAGCCATGACAGAGGATGAACCCAAGCAAGCAAAAAGGATGCTTATCAATCCAAAAATACGGCGTTTATTCATAGATAATTCATTTTAAAAACCAATAATTAAGTATTCTAACCAATTCGAGGCAAAGCTAAAATTTAATTTTATCAAAATCAAAAAAAATCAAAAGAGTATTCTCAAAAATACAACTATATTTGCGGCATTATTGTTGTTTTTACACTAAGTCTTTTAAAAGTGTCTTTTCAACTAAAAACCTAATAAATTTCATTTCAAATTTTTTTTAAATAGTAATCAAAATGGCAAAAATTAAAGTCGCTATCAATGGTTTCGGACGCATTGGTAGAATTACGTTTCGTAATTTATTGAAAAACAAGCAAGTAGAAGTTGTCGCGCTCAACGATTTGACGGATAACAAAACGTTAGCTCATCTTTTGAAATATGATTCTGTACATGGCAGATTTGATGGTACGGTAGAGGCTGATGCAGAATATTTATATGTCAATGGCAAAAAAATTCGGGTTTACGAGGAGAAAGACCCTGCTAATTTGCCTTGGAAAAAGCATAAAGTAGATGTTGTTATTGAATCAACAGGTCGTTTTACGGATTCGGATTCGGCTAAAAAACATATCACAGCAGGTGCATCCAAAGTTATTATTTCTGCACCCGGAACAGGCGATGTAAAGACGATTGTATTGGGTGTCAATGATAAAGATATTGATGTAAATGGTACTGTGTTTTCAAATGCAAGTTGTACGACGAATTGTTTAGCACCGATGGTGAAGATTTTGGATGAAACCTTTGGTCTTGAAAGTGGTTTTATGCAAACGATTCATGCTTATACGTCAGACCAAAATTTGCAAGACGCGCCACACCGCGATTTGCGTCGCGCTCGGGCTGCTGCGTACAGCATTATCCCAACAAGTACAGGTGCTGCGAAAGCTGTTGCGTTAGTGATGCCGCATTTGAAGGGTAAATTGAATGGTGGTTCCATGCGCGTAC
>JAAFJT010000187.1 GCA_013298955.1 Chitinophagales bacterium | reverse complement strand
ATGCGTTTATCCACAAATTTATAAGTTCGATTTTGATTTTCGTCATTAAAATTGGCTTGTTTGGCATTGTAGGGCGGATTTCCGATGATGACGGCGATATTTTGTTTATTTTGGCGCACTATTTTTTCTTTATTTTCGTCGGAAATGCCAAATAAATCCCCTGTTTTGCCGTGTTTTCCAATATCCAGTTTCAAACCCGCCAAATTATCCAACGTATCCACAAAACAAAGATTCGGAAACGATTCATAAACCTTCATTTTCTGCCGAAACGTATATTCAATATTGAGATTCGCAATATAATACGGCAAAATCGCAATTTCATTGGCAAAAAGTTCGTTTTTAAACTTGTATTCCAACGCATGAGGCGCGATGTGTTCAATCAATTCGCAAACATACGTCCCCGTCCCCGTCGCAGGGTCAAGGATTTCCACGCCTTGATGACTTAAAGTTTTGCCAAAATGCGTTTCTAACAAATATTCAGTGGCATGAATCTGAAAACGCACGATTTCGGACGGCGTATAAACAATTCCTAATTTATCCGCGCCTTTCGGATTATACGCTTTATAAAACAATTCATAAACCTTTTTTAAAAAAAACTGCTTTTCATGGTGCGACTGTAAATGTTGCGCTTCCCGCGCAATGACCAAATAATAATTTTTAATTTTATCTAAAACAGTCCGTTTGACCGCGCCTTTAAAAAAGGTTTCCTCGACTTGATACAATTCTCGGGCAATATTATTTTCCCGAATTAATTGATCATCATTGAAAACGGCAATAAAGATTTGTTCCGTCAAAATGTGTTGAATCAACATTTCATTCACATCCGTCACTTGGATTTCGGGATTAATCGCCTCGCGGCAAATCTGTAAAAACCGATTCCGAGCCTTTTGAAACGGTTGATTTTCAATATGTTGCGTTTCAATCATCGCCCGCAACGCCAATACAATATCAGGCACATCGTTTTTAAAACGCTCCACCGCTTCCCGAAAATCGCGCAACGCAGGCGGTTCAAAGGCAAAAAATTGTTGCAACAGCGCGTTTAAAGCCTCCGCATTTGCCATTTCAACTGCCAAAACCCGCAACCCATCTTGAAACAAAACGGCTTGAATCCCATCTTCAAACAAAATATTGGATTTTGGGTAGCCTTTATTAAATTTTTTTCGGATTTCATCTTCCAAATCCACCTTTGCTTTGGCTTCCCAGTAGCCGAAATCTAAACCCAATTCGTTTTTCAAAACGCCGTCAAATCGAATAGATGTATTTAGATTTGTTTTATGCGTAAACTCTTCAAACAGCGTCAAATGCGTTTTAGCGGCAAAGCCTTCCAGCACTCGCGCAAACGCACGCCGTAAAACACTTTCCGAATCTTGTTTGCCGATCTTTTTTAATTTAAAAATTTCGGTATAGTATTGTTGAATAATTTTCAAGGACATCGCGTCAGGTACAATTAAATTTGACTTTGTAGGCTTGATTGAAAGTTGCATAGTATGATTGTTTTTGGATAATAAATATTGATTACAACTGCTTGATTATCAACCCTTTGGAGCGTTTAAAACGCTCCAAAGGGTGTTGTTCAAGGATATTTCACAGATTCCACATTGCTTAGAGGCACAAAAGTAATCAAAAAGAGTCTGCAAAAACAGGAAAGCGAACAAATGTTTTTGTTCGCTTTCCTGTTTTGTAACAAAACCCAATGATTTGCGTCAAGCGGCGCGTTGTAATTGTAGGCGTGCTTGTGCAAGGTCATAACTCACTTGCAGGCGCATCCAAAATTCCGCCTCAATTTCAAGCACGGCTTCCAATCGTAATGCCAACAAAGCACTTACATGTCGTTTTTTATGCAACAACTCACTTAATTGGCTTGCGGACAAGCCAACAACCCGTGCAAACGCAGCTTTTTTCAACCCCCTTGCCTCGATTTCATCGGTAAGCACCGCTCCTGGATGTACAGGAAACGCAGGTAATAATTTTTGACGATTTTTATCTAATACTTCAAAATACTTCATAAAGAATTGATTTTCAAGATTTTCTAAATAGAAATAAAGTAAAGACGCAGCTTAATTTAGAACTATTCGTAATGTTTAGAGAGTTCCTCAATAATGACAATTTCCTCTATTAAAATCTCATCGGCTTCTATTCTGAAAAGAATTCGATATTGTTTATTGACTCGTATTGAGTAAAATCCTTTTAATTTTCCTTTTAATGCCTCAAAATTTAAACTTCTAAATTTCAATAATTCAATGCTACTGGTAACATTTGCCATTGTTTCAATTCGCTCAATAAATTTCTCAATAATTGGTTTCGCAAACGTTGGCTTTCCCTTGAAAGTGCCTTCATACAGTGTTTGCAACTTTTCGTTATTAAAAATTACTTTCATTTTGTTGATAATTTTTTGATTCAGAGAGGTTGCGTCTTTACTTTATTTAACAAA
>JAAFJT010000186.1 GCA_013298955.1 Chitinophagales bacterium | reverse complement strand
TAAAAATGGTAAGGGGGTACTTTGATAATTGATTGTGAACGAATTACATCTTAACGCTACATATATATACGTTATTTTATTATAAATAAAAATTTAAATAAGTGTTTTTCTGTAGGTTGTTTCATTTAAAAAAAAAGTTCCGTTTTTACACGCCTAAGAATGGTGTGAAAACGGAACTTATTAATTTTTCTTCTAACACTTAGGAATAGCGCGATGCACCCATTTGGATTGCAATCATTTCAAGCGGATTGGGCTTGGGAGTACTGCCTGCACAGAGAGCTTGTTGTAGAATGATATTGCGATGGATTTCAACCGCAAGTTTTAAGCTCTCGGGAACACTTAACGAATATTCCACGACTAAATCTTTTGCGATTCGAGCAACTTTGCCTTGATGGTCAGCTGACCATGATTCAAACGAAGTTAAATCCCACATTTTGTCGTCTTTTTTTTCTTTTGGCATTCTTTGTATTTTAAGGAGGTGAAACAATTTGATTTTAGGCTGCAATATTAAAAATTTGAACGAAAACAAGTGAGCCAAATGTCAAAAAAATATTGAGCTATTATTTTTTATTGATTTGAGGTTCTATTGTTTTCCCATCTTTTTGTGACACCTGTTTTTACTCAAAACGCCCTTCTTTTTTTCTCCTTTTCGTTTTTACACAAAGGAGTATTTTGATTTTGATACCTACAATTGTATAACTAATTGATTATCAATTAGTTATACAAAAAAGTAGGTATCAAAAAGGTATCAAAAAGGTATCAAAAAGGTATCAAAAAGGTATCAAACAAGTATCACGAGGTATCAAAATAGGTGTCAAAAACGACTATTTCGCCACATTGCAAAAAAAAGTACTATGATACCTGGTGATACCTATTTTGATACTCGTTTGATACCTTTTTGATACCTAAAAAAACGTTATAAACTATTGATAATCAAGTATATATGTCTATGTAGGTATCAAAATCATGTTTTTTTTGACTAAAGGGAAAAAATCACCTATAGAACTGTGACATGGTAAAATAAAAAAAGGCTACTTTTTTTACAAGATAGCCTTTTTTATTTTTGCTTAAATCAAGCAATGCTTCGTTTGTCTTTCAAATCCAACGAAACATATCTAAATAAATGTTATTTATAATTTTTCACATATTAAAAGAAGCGATTTTTTAACCACTTTTTGATTCTGGTGGGAAAAGAAAATACTTCAACCACTTTTTTTCTGTCCTCCTGTCCAAATTGCTATAACTAATTCATTATCAATTAGTTATAGCAAAAACAATCCCGCCCATATCTGCCCCATCTGTCCGCTTCTGTCCGCTTCTGTCCGCTTCTGTCCGCTTCTGTCCGCTTGATAATGTATTGATTATCAATTATTTATAAAAAAAAAAATAGATTTTACTTTTTTACTTTTTTTTATAAATGATTGATAATCAATAAATTATAAAAAACGGACAGATGGGACAGAGCTTTTTTTTTAAAAAAAATTATTTTTTTTGATTGGGAATCAATCATTTACATATAATAAAACTATTCAATATTTAGTATTTTATATTGCATAAAACATAAAATGCAATATTTTATATTTTTCACTATTTTTTGAAAACAATGAAAGTATAAAATGCTGCATTTTGTATTTTATGCAATATAAAATACTGAATATTGATAACCTAAAAAAGGGTTGTATTGCTCCGAATCCTTCTTTCCGGACAGAACTATATTTTATTAACCATACAATATGCAAAATAACCTTTTGCATCTTTACCATTTAATATAGTATGAACTTTTTTATATCCAAGTTTTTTTAATGCAATCCCTACATTTCTTAAACTTGTTTTTTTGCTAAAATCCTCCAATCGAATCATAATATCAGTTGTCGTAAAAAATTGTGCATTATCGTCCTTTCGTTCCGCAGGCATAAAATATCGAAGTAATAATTCTTCTTCTAAAGTCGTTTTCATGTGATTTTCACGATTATTCTTTTCAGAATATTCGACTTCTTCATGAGTCAAAATGAATTTAAATCCATTTTGCAATAAATGATACGCTTGCGCCCAAACCTTATCAATATCTATAGTCTGATTGTAGCCATTTTCACCACCATCGTGATGTAAAATGGTTTTGATATTAATAATCACCCATCGAACATTGCCTTGTTCATCTATTAAAAACTCATCTTTGTCTGTCGATCCCCAAAAGGTCGTTTTTCTGGTTAGCATCGTATTTCCTTTGTCGTAAATTAACCGCTCATTCACGCTTTCTCTACTAAAAGTCGATTTCATTTCTTTTAATTCTCGTTCACTTGCATTTCCAATTTCATCCAAATTACTAATAAAATTTTTCGCAATGGACAAACGGGCATCTTTATCATCCTTATTTCCAATATTTGGATTCTCATTAAGGTATTTTTTCAAGGTAGGTGGAACTAAAAAACGAATA
>JAAFJT010000185.1 GCA_013298955.1 Chitinophagales bacterium | reverse complement strand
TTTCGTTCCGCGTCTTTTCGGATGAATTCGACTTTTTGAGCGTCGCAAAAGAGGCTGCATAGTATAAATGCAAATAGAAATATTTTTTTCATTTTTTTAATTGTTAATTTTTGTCATTCCGTAGGAACCTTTTGCGCCACGTTGCGCACCTGCATGACAAAGCGCGGTACACAAACGCGGCGCAAACGTTCAAAATTTCGTAAATTTTTCAAATTTACGAAATTTGTGGCGCGTTAACTACGGAATGACAATGTGTGGTACGTGCGGAACCCTTTCTGTAAAAAATGCCTCACGCAGATAAATCTACATGAGGCATTTTGTAAGTAGCTGGTTGGTTAAAACATTGATAATCAACTAACTAACCAACCAACTATTAATAACCTGCATTCTGCGGGAAAGATGCAGCTCCTCCAGCTGTAAGGTCAATTTGTGGTTGTGGAATCGGACGAACATTGTGCATGTCTTTGACATAAGGTGCTGCTTGTGGGTTGTACAATTTGACACGTTCCACGAGTTTCCCCCAACGTTTCAAATCCATCCAACGCATTTGTTCACCTGCCAATTCACGCGCCCGTTCTTCCATGATGAAATTCATATCCATTTGTGCATCTGTAATCTGCATCGCGGCGGTTTTACCCGTAAACGCAGCTCTCGTGCGGACATCATTGATTTGAGTCAAGGCTTCAGGTCTTTTGCCCGCCAATAAATACGCTTCTGCTAATAACAATTTCGTATCTGCCAAACGGAAAATGAAAAAGTCGCGGCTACCATGCGTATAAGTCAAGTCAGGACGTTTGGTATCAAAGAATTTGGTTAAGGTAAAGAAAATCGCTTCGTTATAAAAACCACCTGTTGTTGCAAAACCAGGAACGATAACTTGGTATTTTTTAGTTTCTCGTTCTGCGGGAGGCATATCATAAGTCGGTATAAATAATGCGGTGTCTCCTGCTTTGAACGTGATGGACGAATAAAGTTTTGGTCCCCCTTTTGTGGTCCCTTTTGTCGTATCCAGTGCAAAAGAGGTAACGGTTGCAGGATTGTTACATAACCAAGTGTCACGGAATGATTTTTTGAAACGAGAATCATTTGTTTTGTCTGCAAACGCTGTTTCAATCAAATATTTCGTTGGGCGCAAGCGTTTGAACGGACGACCATAATTAATGTCGCGTTTCATCCCTACTTGAACGTCGTATTGCATTCCAAAAAACAAATGGAGATTGTTTCCACCTGTATTACCATTGTTGTCAATCGCAGGCGTATTCGTGGAAGGATCCGTTGTGTATTGGCACGCAAAAACGATTTCATTATTAACTTGGTTGTTTTCGTCAAAGACACTTGCAAAATCACTCAAAAGTGAAAATCCATAAGGTCCATTCACAACATCCGACAAATAAGTAATCGCTTTGTCTAAATCGGTTGCACCTTTTGAAGCCGTATTGTTTCTCGTCAAATAGACATAGCCTAAAAGGTGTTCACAAGCAGGTTTCGTAGCGCGACCGTAATCCGCAGATGCTTTCTTCGCTTCCAAAACGGGTAACGCCGCTTCAAGATCCGCAATAATCGCATCGAACATCGCTTTATCCGTTGCGCGTGTAGCCGTTTTAGTTGGTAACAACGTTTCGGTTAAGCGCAAATCTACGGGACCATATTGTTGGAACAAGATGAAATAGTACAAACCGCGTAAAAATTTACACTCTGCTACCCGCTGTGCTTTAACCGCATCGCTAACCCCTGGGATGGTTGCGGCACGCGCAATCACCGCATTACACGTATTGATACCCCGATACATTTCGTTCCAGACGTTTGCCAACCAATCTATAGAAGAGTTTAATTGTCCGTCGTACAAGTGGAAGCCTTTGTAACCACCATCCGCACCTGTTGCGTAAATGTCGGTACCATACTCCGTCATGTTCAAACCTTGTTGGGAACCGTAATAACTACGCAACGTTGAATAAGCTGCATTCACCGCATCGTTAAAACCTTTGGCAGTCGTGAGGTATTCATTGCCAATGAGCGATATAACGTCCTCTTGTAAAACATCTTTGCCGCAGGATTGAGAGCCGAACATCAATGCTGCTGTTGCAAAAACGGTTATTGATTTTTTAAACTTTAAAAATTTCATTTTATTAGAAATTTATATTTTTAATAAAGTAATGATGAATGATGAATGATGAATGATGAATGATGAATCCATAGATAATCCATTGTTAATCAATTCATTACAAAATTCATAGTCAACATTTATTTCTATTCTATTACTTAAAATCCAAATCCATTAAGTAGATGCGTGATTATAAACGATGTTTGTAAATTTCAGATAGAATGAAGTATTCATTAATTATAAAAATTCATCATTCATCATTCATTATTCATCATTACTTAGAATTTGACATTCAAACCTAATGTTATAACCTTCGTTGCAGGCGTAACATCATTACCAACGGATTTACCTTCTGAAATTTCTGGATCCACACCATTATATTTGGTCATGTATTGAGACCAAAT
>JAAFJT010000184.1 GCA_013298955.1 Chitinophagales bacterium | reverse complement strand
TAAGTGCATTGTTGGCAGCACGTTACATCCGCAAGGATGAACAATTGGTGCGTTCATCGGATAGATTGCGATAATGAGCATACAGCCTTTGGAGGGTTTCAAACCCTCCAAAGGTTTGGTAATCAATATATTAGAATATTTTTATCAAATTATTTTGTCTAATTACTCCTGTTACGCAGTCGTCTTTGGGAAGAAAAATTTAATTTTGTTTTTCGAGAGCATAGGTTTCGGAAACCTTCAAGGTTTCCGAAACCTACGCTTTTAGAGAATAGGTTTCGGAAACCTTCAAGTTAGCAGCAATTTTTTATCTATAAATAATATTCAACTGACTTTCAGTCAAGGAGTTGTGGTGGAGTTGTGTATTTTCTCGGTGCTCATGCTGGATTTGTACGAATGGAGTTCGAGAGCTTTTTGAATAAAAACGTTCCGTTTTGGAAGCGATTGGTTGAGTTGTTTTGTCAAATTGGATTGATTTGAAACCTTTAAGAGACGATACATGCGGTGGAACCATCGAAAGCTCTAATGTTGATATGTTATTGATTGCGAAGGTTTTAAATATTTTGAATAAAATCATAAAAAAAAGCAACAAGGAATTTAGAAATCTGGTATCTTTGCAAACGTTGAAAAGCAGTGGTTGTTTGGGCGAAAATCTCGCGGAACGGTTTGAGGTCTGTTTGAAGTTCGGTGGGTAATAATATTCTAAAAAAATATGCTGCTAACAATCGCACTGCCGACAACCCCGCGCCGTACCCCCCCGCAACGGCTCGACGGCGCGGGGTATGCGTCAGTGCCAGCGTTCTCGGACATCAAAAAAAAATCGAAGAAACTCAACAAAAGTTAAATAAATGAAGTTTAAAACTCAAACAGAAAGTAAGATATCACTTAATACAGTTAAAAATGAATGAAATAATAAGACAACTTTTAAGTCAAACAATAACAATATCTGAATCTTATGAGAGAGTCGCAGAATCAACAGGAGAAAAATTTAATATATTCTCAATTTTGCAAATGGAAACAGATGAAGTATCAACACATTCCAAATTCATTGCAGAACTATTGAATAGAAAAGGTAGTCATGGTCAAAAAGATAGATTTTTAATACTTTTTAATAAACTCTTCTGTGCTGACTTAGATTTAAATACCGAAAAAAGTACGGTAATTATCGAATATTATATAGGAAAAGTAGAAACCGAGAAAGGAGGGAGAATTGACATCTTGATTAAAGATGATAATGGGAAGGTATTAATGATTGAAAACAAGATATACGCATCGGAACAACGTAATCAATTGCTAAGGTATCACAATGCTTTTCCATGTGGGAAGCTATTTTATTTAACTCTATTTGGAGAGAAAAGTAGCCAAGACATTTCAATAGAAAAATATCAAATAATTTCTTATGAAAACGATATAATTAATTGGTTAGAAGAATGTAAAAAAGAATCTGTAAACATTCCAATTCTAAGAGAATCAATCACGCAATACATAAATCTAATAAAAAAATTGACAAATCAAAATCTAAACAAAAAAATGAATCAAGAAATAAAAAAATTAGTGTTAAAAGATAAGGAAAGTTTAATTGCATACAGAACCTTGATTGATAATCAGATTCAGAGGGATTTGAAAAAAGATTTAATAAAAGAGATTGTTAAAAAGATAAAAGATAGATTTGTAAAATTAGGATATTCCAATATCATAACAACAAATTTAGAATCAGATAAAGGGCTTTTAGTTTCAATAGAAAATGATAAAATGAAGGAACTAAACATCAAGTTAAAACTAAATTTTGAAGGTAAGAATTATACTGGTTTAATAATTGGATTTTGCAAGAATAGTAGCAACAAAACAAGAAATTCAGAATTGTTTGAAAAATTTAAAAAAGAATTTCCTAATAATGATGCCAAACAATCAGATTGGTGGATAGCCTATTTTTTTTACGACAATAATTATAAAAATTGGTTTTTTCCTACTCTGGCAGACATAAAATTTGACGAAAGCAATGGCTTCTACTTAGATTTAGAAAAAAAAGTAGAAATAATGATAAAAACATTAGATTAAAATTGACCGAGAATGGAAAATACTGAGGGGGTACATCAACAAAATTCACTAAAAATATACAATTTTCATATCCAAATTATGTGTGAAAAAATAAAAAAAGACGATCCGAGAACACCTTGTTCAAGCCAACCCGCCGCCAAAAGCCCAAGCACAAAAGCCCAACGGCGGCGGTATGCGTGAACACAACCGTTCCGAAACCTACGCTTTTTACCGAACCATGTGATTAAAAAAATAAAATTTGTAAATAATGGTATTTTCAACGTATCGCGATGGCTAAATGTGTTTTTTACAAAATAATTAATTTATCAAAATTTTTGTAAAAAACAACCTTCTAAACAGTCAAACGCGCCGCTTCTTCTCCCACCAAACTGCCAATCGCAACGCCCATGCCGCCCATCCGAACCGAAACCGTCACATTCGGCGATACTTTTTCAATAATTGGTTTTTTAGAAACACCATGAGGCGCAAGTCCT
>JAAFJT010000183.1 GCA_013298955.1 Chitinophagales bacterium | reverse complement strand
AAACAAAAAGGCATGAGTTCGCCGCAGCGCACCCATGCCATATAGTGGTTTTGTTTGTAAGTACTATCCTAAATCGCGTCCAGCATTCAAGTACGTTTGATACTGTTTCAAGCGTTCCCACTCTCCTTTCGCCGCCATGTCGGATTGACCTGGCCAAGTCGTCGGATTATGAATGCGGTAACGGGGCCCTGCTGCTCTCAAAATTGCTTTGATGCGTTCAGGCGTAGTTGCCGCCAACTGTTTGAAAGTAAAAATGCCTTCTGCGAATAAAAGTTGTTCAATTTTCGGACCGATACCTTCGACAATTTTCAAATCATCTTTTTTATCGCCCCGATTCCAACCCAATATCGTCCGCGATTCCTGAATCCAATCCCAAGACGGGTTCAAACCCAAATATTCGCGTACCCAAACCATATCTTCCGTGCGCATATTCGCCCATTGACGATAGGTGTAAATGCCCAAAGCGTATAAACGACGGCGTGTGCGTTCATCCATGCCTGTCAAACCAGCAAAATCATCTTTTTCACTTTCGTCAGCACGTCCCATGACTTCAAAATTTAATTTGCCTATCAACGTGCGCAACTTATTTAAAAATTCGATTTCATCTGCTGCATCAGACAATTGTGTGGTAGCATTGGTTGTCGTTGTCGTAGTTGTCACCGAAGAAGCAGAGGTCAAAGGCGGATTTCCCACCAAAGATTGCTGACTGCCCGAACGAAAACCCACCGATTTAAACGCAGGATGCGTTTTATAACTTTCCAATTCGACTTGCAAATCCGTAATCACTTTTTCAGATTCGCGCAAACGCGTCTGTAAACCTTCGTAACGAGCGTTCAAACCACCATCTTTGCGGGTCGCATTGAGGTAAAACTGATTCAATCGCTCATAATCGCGGGTCAGCGCGTCGCGTTCTACCTCTGCTTCCGACAAAGCTTGCTTCGCCATCTCGTACCGTTTTCGGTAATCCTCCATATCCGTACTCGCCTTGCCATACCGCACCGTTGATTCATTCAACTGTTGACGCAATGGATTCAATTCTTTTTCGAGTGACGAATATTGATTTTTCCAATTCTGATGCTCTTTCAAATAATTATCACGCTCTCGCAAAACGGTTTCATACTGCTGATTCAAATCTGTAAAATTCAATACATTTTGCTGCATTGCATTTATTTTTAATTGATAATCAGCCAGTTCGAGTTCTTTTGCCGCTTGTTGAGCCGCCATTGCTGCTTGTGTATCTTCCAAATTTTTGCGCAATTCTGCGACAGTCGCATCAGATGATTCGTAAGATAACGCCAATTGGTCATACTTATCTTGCCATCCACCAATTTGACGATTGCCAGATGCTTCCAATTCTTTCAACGCTTCATTCAATTTTTTATTGATTTTTTCCGCCTTATCGGTTTTGGTTTTCAATGATTTGTATTCATTCGACAAATCCGCAAATCGTTTTTCCAAATCCCGAACTGTATTTTGATGCCGTTCTGCGGCAGCACTTGCATTAGAACCTTCCGTTTCCACTTTCGCAAATCGATTGCGCAAACCGTCGTATTCCCCTTGCAACTGCATGTAACGCGCTGCCAAATCTTTCGCAGCACTATCGCCATTTTGCTTAAATCCATCAAAATCAGTTCTTAACGCATTGTAATCATCCATCAATTGATTATAACGACTTGACCAAGTACTTGCACCTTCCGTTTGCACGCGCTCTAAATTCCGATAATTCACCGATTGATTATCATACGCTTGTTGCAAGGCTTCGTACTGTTTTGCCAAATCCAATTGTTGTGCATTTGCCGCTTTTTGCAACGCATCATATTGTCCGCGCAACGCATCATAATCCGATTGAATCGAAGCGATTTTGCCTTGCCACATGCTTTGACCTTCTGCACCCAATCGCTTAACTTGCTGATAATCATTTACTTGCGTTTGATGTTGGTCTTCCAAATCGGTATAACGCCCTTGCAATTCATTGTATTTACCGTCCCAATTCGCTTTATCACCTTCGCGTTGTTTTTCCAAATGCACATATTGGTCGCGTAAAATATCATAATCATATTGCAAATTATTATACTTTTTATCCCAAACCGTATGATTATCATTCGTCGATTTTTCGAGGTTTTGGAAATTGACTTGGTGCGATTTGTACTCATTCGAGACATCCGAATACCGTTGATTCAATTCGTCATAATCGCCTTGCAGACGCGTATAACGATTTTCCAAATCGCGTTGCAATTCCATAGCCGCCGTTTCCAACGCACCATATTGTCCGCGCAACGCCGTCCGTTCTTTCTGCCAATCTTGCTGTGCTTTTTGGAGGGTAGCCAAATCGCCAGAGTTCGATTGATGCACCGTACCCAAATCAGCATATTCTTTTTCCAACGCCAAATGCACCTTTTCCAAATCTTTAAATCGACCTTCCCAAGCAGAATGATTTTCTCTTGCCGCTTTTTCCAACGTTTTCAACATCACAACCTTTTGATTATGAGTGGTTTGCAATGTATCGTGTGTATCTTTTAAACCTTGATGCGATTGTTCCAACGCATTTAATTGTTCTTTCAATTGTTCGCGGGCAGCGTCTGCATCGCGGAAATTGTTAGAGACATTTAAATGATACGTTTTCAAATTATGATGCTCATCAAATAAATCGCGGTATT
>JAAFJT010000182.1 GCA_013298955.1 Chitinophagales bacterium | reverse complement strand
CGCCATGCCAATCGTTGTCGAATGGCTTGAATGTCCCTTCCGCTTTGGTCGATTGGAACAATAACATCCCGCGTTTATCAGTGATGATGAGCTCCAACGGTGGGTATAAATTCCGATTTTTCACAAATAAAAAATCGTTTTTACCATCTGGCATATCATTGATAATCAAACCGTTATATATTGTAACTTTTTTGAAACAAGCACAAGTATCAAAAACATGGTGTTTAATTAGTACGAAATCACTATCATTTACATTTGTAGTTCGGTGCCGTTGAATAATCGTATCAATCCATGGACTTTTGTTGCATTCAACATGGGTTTCATGGCGTGTTGTCAACTTGAATTTTCGTGCTAAAGTGTCATAACAATTATATACATTGAGCGTTGAATTTATTATTTTAATTTCCTCTGCTGAATCTTGACGAGCTACAATTGTATCGGTTAGCATATCATATTTTCTCATCAATTCATAGTGCTTGATTGTATCAATAGGACAGCCTCTCCATGTAGTGCCATGTATGATAATATCTGGTCGCAACTCGGAAGGAGTGCAAACTTTTTCGATGAAAAGGATACGACTACTCGTGTATGTATTGGTAATCACTTTCGTCGTACAGCCACTTGCATAGATAAAACGAGTCTCAACAGAAGGATTCGTATCAGGGCGGATACTGTTGCAATCGATTTTTTGGATGGTAAGCTCTTTTGGATGTACCGTCAGATAAGTTGTAACCACATACGGACATCCTAACGGAATCGTATTCATCGCACGACTATATGTTCCAGAAGTACTCACAACATCGTTATTGGGTAGTGTATAAACGTCTCCTTCACAAATCGTCGGATATAAACGCACTTCCGCAATCGTATCGGGCTGTCTGATGAGGAATGTTTTTACCAACGTACAACTTTGCATATCGGTAATCGTTACAGTATAAGTACCTGCTATTAAATTACTTATGCTATCAGTTGTTGGTGGAATGCTCGTTCCTGTCCAACGATACGTGTAAGGCGGTACACCACCCGATACCGTAATTTTTGCTGTACCATTGTTTTTACCATTACAAGTGACATTCGTTTGAGCAGTATCAGCATTCAATCGTGGCGGCGCAATCAAAGTAACACTTGCCATCAAGGGTTGATGACAGACGCTTGTATCTATCACGGTCACTGTATAAGTACCACTTCTCAAATTGCGGATTCTATTCGTTGTATCACCATTCGACCACAAAATGCGGTATCGATAACCCGCGACCGTATCGAATAAGTTCACTTTAATCTCGCCAGTGTCCTTACAACTAAAAGGGTGTCGAATAATGTCTGTGGTGATGCGTGCATGGAGTATTACCTTCAAGTAAACCTTGAAAACCTTATTACATTCATTATACGTAAATGTATCTGTTGTTGTGCGTCCTCTAAAATTACTCCCTTGACAAATCGTCGTATCTATCCTTATATAAATGGCAGGAGAATCTGTAATCGTAACGATTTTGACTACCGTACAGCGTAGCGAATCCGTAACGGTCACTCTATAAGTACCTGATGCTAAATTACTTATGCTTGAATCAGCCCTTCCATTTGACCAAAGATATGTGTATGGTCCCAAACCACCAGATGCTGTAACGGTTGCAACACCAGTGCTTTGTCCATGACAATCGATATTGGTTTGTGTTGTGTCAGCAGTCAATGCGAGTGGTGTCAACAACGGAACACTGCCCGTTATTAATCGATTTGGATTATGGCAAACGGGATGTTCTGTCACCGTTACGCTATAAGTACCACCAGTCAAACCCCGTATGATGGAAGTATTATCCCCATTTGACCACGAAATAGGATAATTATAACCAGAAACGCCGCCCGATAAACGCACTTGCACTGAGCCATTTGGCACACAACTTTCAGGTTGCTTAACAACACTTGTGGTAATACTTATACGCGGTATCACTTTTAAAGTGACTATAACAATACTATCACAGCCTGTGAAAGAGGGTAAAACATGTGTAAATGTGCCACTTATGGTGTCATTTGTAAAATTGGAATAATGAGAACCTTGACAAATGGTCGCATCAATGGTTCTTAAAATTTGATTAGGTTGAGTTATCGTATCAATTCTTGTGACTGTACAAGGTTGCGCATCTGTAACGGTGACACTATAAATGTTTGGTATTAAACCATTTATAGTTGCTGTTGTTTGATTATTATTCCAGCGATAGGTATAAGGCGGTACACCACCCAAAACGTTCACCGTATCCGCACCATCATTTTTACCATAACAAGACACATTTCTTTTCGCGGTTGTCGCCGTCAATGCTTGGGGCGCAGTGAGTTTGATACTATCAATCCATTCTTTACGACAAACAGAACTATCCATCACCGTTACATAATACGTCCCGCTTGCCAAATTGCTCATACTTGCCAAATTGCTAAAAGTGGCATTGGTAGCACCATTTCGCCAAACAATCGGATAGGTAGAACCGATTGCGCCGCCTGTTATCAGCACTTGCACCGCGCCATTTGCCACACAACTCATTGGTTGTTGAAGCGCGATTGCCCGAATGCTGTCAATCGGTGTTCTCACAGTTAGGTGAATGGTCAGAAAAGTATCACATTGTCCTGTGGTACGCACGATATCCAAAAAGGTACCTGTTGTCGTAAAATTCCTAAAACGCGTCCCTTTACAAATCGTCGTATCAATGATTTTCTGAATGGGAGTGGGTTGCGTGATAACAAAC
>JAAFJT010000181.1 GCA_013298955.1 Chitinophagales bacterium | reverse complement strand
CTTCGTATCAATTTGACGGCAATAAACTAAATATTGATTTTTTAAAACATTTTTTGAAAAGTATTGCCTTTAAAAATGCTTTAAAAGAACAAGTACCTGGTGGTATCAAAACGGAGATAAAACCGAAGCATTTGTTACCATTAGTTATTTCTATTCCGACAAATCTGAATGACCAAAAAGCATTGGTCAACGAATTGAATAATCGAAATTCAAAATGTGAAGTTTTAGCATCTGAATTCAAGCATCAATTGGATTTAGTCAAAAAGCTACGTCAACAATTTTTGCAAGAGGCAGTTCAAGGGCTTTTAATCCCAAATACGGATGATGTTGCCGAAACAGGTGCCGCATTATTGAAACGGATTCAAATCGAAAAAGCTAAATCTGGCAAAAAAGAAAAACCGTTGCCGCCTATCAAACCAGAAGAAATCCCTTTTGAGATTCCGAAGAATTGGGTTTGGTGTCGGTTAGGTAATATCTGTGATATTGTTAGAGGTGGTTCTCCAAGACCAGCAGGCGATATAAAATACTATGATGGCACTATTCCATTCTTGAAAGTAGGTGATTTGACTGGTTATGAAGACATGTATTTAAATACTTATACTTATAGCATTAAAGAAGCGGGATTACAAAAAACAAGGTTAGTTGAAGCTAACACGTTGATGTTGACAAATAGTGGCGCAACATTAGGTATCCCTCGAATATGTACCTTTTCTACAACTTTTAATGATGGCATTGCTGCCTTTTTAAATTTGAATGATATTAACAAAGTGTTTTTATACTACTTTTTAAAATCTAAATCTGAATGGTATTTAAAAGAAGCATCAAAAGGACAAGGGCAACCCAATTTGAATACTGATATAATAGCAGCTACATTACTCGCATTGCCGCCAATCAGCGTACAAGCGCAACTCGTCTCGAAATTAGATGAATTGATGCGCCTCTGCGACGGTTTAACGGCGAGCATCCAAACGAGCCAATCGCAAAATGCCGCGTTATTGCAACAGGTGTTACGGGAGGCGTTATCGAAGTGAAACAGCGCGTGGAAGTTGTGCAAACCTTCCACGCGAATCATTGATAATCAACGATTAATGTATATCCATGATTTCCCAAGTACCTAATTTATCACTGCCTTTGCGAATCAATTGGTTCGATGCTTTTAAAATCAGAATGTATCTATTAATGGTTCGTTTCGAGATTGCCAATTGAGTTGCCATTTGGTCGAGCGTCACGGCAGGATTCTCTCGGATGATAGGTAATAACTTTTGAGCTTTTACAGTGTCATTTACAGTGCCATTTACAATGCCATTTGTGTTGTCCGTGCGAGCGCGTTGCTTCATTTTAAAATCAACCATGAAACCGCCAAAATCGTATTGAAAAACAGGCATCGGTGTTTTCGCCAATCGGCAATCGTCCAAAATGCGCAAGGTACCGCGTCCCCAAGCTTCAATCAAGCCTGCCTTGAAAAAAACGTTGGCAATCGCAGGATTATAAGGTGCAGAAGGATGTTTTTGAGACAATTTTTCAATCGTCCAATGTTCGGGGAGCTGTCCTTGATTCCAAATCAAAAGGCGATTTTCGTAAACACTGATTTGAATGGGCGTTTGACCGCTATAATCTTTATGGGCAACCGCATTTAAAATGGCTTCTCGTAAAGCGGTTTCGGGAATAGGATATTCTTCGATTCGATGCAAGCGTTCATAGCGAATGTACGCTTTCAAATACTTGGTCAACAGCAATTCCATTGTTTTCTCGACTTGCTCAAACAAATGTCCATGAATCTCATCTTGAAAATCTAAATCAATATCGGTTCTGAAAAAACCAATTTTAATGAACGCGCCAGTAATATATTTTTCAGGATTTGGATGAAAGAGTAAAATGGTAGCCCGTTTGAGATAGACATCTTCCACTAATTGCAATTTTTCCAAAAGTTCCATCATGGAATCTTCCCAGATATCGGCATCCAATCATTTACTTTTGACCGCTTTTTTGCGAAAATAATCCAATGCGCTCCTCGATAAATCGTTTTCAGTAAGGCGCGGTACGGGCACGCCATCCCAGCGTTTGCCCAACTTATGCAATAGAAATTTGTCTAATGCAGCACCTTTTAATTCTTGTTTGGTGCTGCCTGTGCGATAATGATATTGCCCTTTGTAACTAATCGGATACGGATAGGCTTCAACTTCAATTTCAAGATAGACCTTTTCATTTTCGCTCAATGCGTTGACATTGACCAAAATCCCTAACACATCACGTACTTTATTGGGAATATCTTCCAATAGTTTCGCTGAGTCGGTGATGCCAACCACTTCGCCTTGATCGTTCTTACCAATATAGATTTGACCGCCTTGTGCGTTAGCGAAACCGCAGATCCATTTTAAATATTCGTCGCGCCAAGATTCTTTCCATTCGATATTTTGATTTTCTTTATTCATCCGATTTTGATTTTGATGGTTATAGACTCAATTAAGATTAAAAAAGGGTATTTGACAAGCAAAAGTAAAAAGAATTAGAAAAATCGAAAGCAATTTTGTAAAAGAATCTTTCAAGATGAATTGATGCGCCTCTGCGACGGTTTAACGGCGAGCATCCAAACGAGCCAATCGCAAAATGCCGCGTTCTTGCAACAGGTGTTACGGGAGGCGTTATCGAAGTGAAACAGCGCGTGGAGGGTTTTAAAACCCTGTCCTTTACCCACAAATAGATTTGCGCCACAAATTTCGTAAATTTGAAAAATTTACGAAATT
>JAAFJT010000180.1 GCA_013298955.1 Chitinophagales bacterium | reverse complement strand
AATTTAAATATTGCTATTCAAAACTTGCAAATCGAATGGGACATGGATTTAAAGGAAAATGAAGATTATATTTGGTGTGAAGTGCCTTTTGATATGATTTGAAATAATTTGAATAGGGCAAGTTACGACTTGCCCCTACTTTTTTTATGAATTTAAAATCACTTTCCAATCCTCTAATTTTAGTCCGATAGTATCGAAAATACGTTCACAAAATTGTTGTAGCCTTTGTATAGAAAAATTGGAATCTACATAATAGTGATTCTTCAAAAGTCGGAAATCTCTAAACGCATATTTATCTTTACTAAAGTATCTTGGGTAATAAGCGATAATTAAATCAAATTTTTCAGGTAGGTGTACGGAGATAGCATTCAATGTTTCCACCAGAACATCACGCCAGCTATTGACCTGAAAAACTTCCCCTAAAAACCATAATTCTTTAGGTGTTTTATTTCTAGGTGAACGACTAATCTGAGTGCTATAATCTTTTCCAAAATATTTCCATACACTCAGAGCTTTATCAGCCAAGAGTCTGGCTCGTGTTTTAATTGCCACTTCGTCCCAAGTAGATAAGTTATTAAAATATTTATTCAACTCTAAGTGACTGTTTTTTAATGATTCAACTTTATCATTGAACGCATTATTAGACAATTCACTATTATAGGCACTTAACGTTAAATTACCAATATTATGTATATAATTTTCATGAATATTAGCCCAATCGCTCCCTAAATGTGCTTTCCACCATTCCGTTAAAACTTGTGGCATGATATGTTCGACTGTAACTTTTTCGTTAATATCTATCATTTCTTTGTGATAAAAATTCGCTTCTATGTTGGCAAGAATGAATTTAGTTTTGGCAACCCTATCACCCGAACCATACATTTTTACTTCCATAAATTTATTTTTAAACTCCACATCTTTTGGATAGCCTTTGGTTTGCAGTGTCAAAGCGATTTGTTCCACCAACTCAAGATGTTGCTTACTTATTAAGTGAACTATAACAAGTGGAAATATTTTATTGAGTTGATTCGTGGGTATTGTGCAAACAAATCTTCTAATCAAATAACTTTCAAGGTATTGTAATATCATAACAAATTCATTTGCATCTAATTTGCCTAAGCTATACGCATCATAACAATTCATCAATAATGGATAAGCTGTTGTTACTTCCAACTTATTGAGTCGCCAAAGGCAATCGCGTATTTTCAAATGCGTTTCTTTATTAGGGTGCAACAATTTATCATAGAAAAAGCTAAATTGATTTAGTTTTTTAAGATAAATAATAGAATTATTATCTGTAACTTGTTTTTTCAATTCATAATATACATCATTTTGTTTTATAATACCACCCTCAACCATTAGATAATGTCGAATAAATTCAGTAAGTCGTTCTCCTAAGGCATCTTGCATTGGTTGCCAATACTTATGATACACCTCAACTTGTTTATCAGCCGTGACGCGCATAAAAAAATAATTACGAATTAAATCGGATTCGCTTAACGGTTTTCCCTTTGCATTAAGACTCTCAAAAACCAAATAAGGATTATCATGACTTTCCAACATGATACTTACAAGCGAGAAGGCATTAACAATCACTGTTTTAAGCGCATCTGTAGCAATTGAAGTTTGTTTTAATTTAACTTTAAAAAAGTGGTATGCCGCTTGGATAGACTGTTCGGATATAGGTTGCGTGATTTCATACGCATTCGCTGTATCTGTAATATAATTCATAAAAGCCTCTCTATCTACTTGAGTCGGCAACAATTTAAAATGATCTAAACCTTCTTGAAATTTATTGACTAAAAAGCGTTCATGAATTTCGGCTTCTAATTTCATATTTTTTTCGGCTCTTGCCTTGTCACGCAACAAGGTTAACAAGATAAAAATGGTCGTCAATCTTTGTTGCCCATCAATGAGCAAATATTTAGTGACGCTTCCAGGACTTAATACAGCAGGTACGCTCACAATCGAACCAATAAAATGAGGGCGTTGATTTTCAACATCGGATTCACACATTTCTTCTAAGTCTTTCCATAGAACGTCCCATTCTTTTTTCGTCCAACTATAACTTCTTTGGAATAATGGAATTTGATATTGTTGAGTAGATTCAATGAGTTTTTGAATCTTCATTTCATTAGCCTGCATAAAATATTATTTTGAAATAAGCTTGATTTGTTATTGAATTCGTTAAAAAAATGTTTCTAAGAGAGAAAACACACAAAAGTAAATAAAATAGCTAATATATTTTTATATTCAAAAAGTTTAGTAAAGTTAGTCATCATTTCAAGTAATTTTAATATAAAGTTTAAAAGCAAGTTCTTCTCAAACCATCCTAAAAATGGCAAATGGTTGTATTTCACATTTATAAAAAATGCTTCATAATTATTTGATTATTAAATAATTATGAAGCATGGATTTAAATAATTTGAATAGGGCAAGTCACAACTTGCCCCTACGATTCTGCTTCAAATCTTGCAATAATTGTTCGATTTGACACAATACCTGCTCATCTTCTAACAAACAAATTTGTTGAATAATTTTTATTTTCAATGCGTCTATATTTTTTTGTTCCATTGTTTGTTAAATTTTAAATCAAAGTTACTGCAATTTCGTGAAAACACAAAGCGGTATTCAGAAACTGATGTTTCCAAATACCGCTTTGTTTGAAAGAGTGGAGGATAAGAGATTCGAACTCTTGACCCCCTGCGTGCAAGGCAGGTGCTCTAGCCAGCTGAGCTAATCCCCCAGATAAAAATAAATCAAAAAAAACTTGCAAAAAGTCCTAAGACAACTTGCAAGTTGATATATTTCATTAAAAGTTTCGATGAAAAAAGGAGAGATA
>JAAFJT010000018.1 GCA_013298955.1 Chitinophagales bacterium | reverse complement strand
ATTTAAATTTAACTACTTATTGATTTTCAATAAGTTGTATTTCAGCTGCTGTCAATTCGTAGAGTGCGTACACGGCGGCATCTATTGCTTTATCGGTTGTGGCGATTTGCGTTTGCACGTTTTGATAGGCGGTTTTGGAGGATGCAAACATTTCGCGCCATTCTTTTTGCGCTTTCAATGGAATGGTTATTTTTTGCTTTTCCAATGTTTTTTTAAATGCTGCAAAATCGCCTTCATGCCAACTTTCAATCGCTCGATTCACTTTCAAATGCGTGAAATTATCGGTCAGTAAGTGGAGAAAATCGGTTTGCGCGCTTTGTAATTGAATAGTCAGATGAATTACTTGTTCTGCTAATTTAGAAAGCGATGCTTTATTGGAACTCGTTAAGGCAGGAATCGGGATTTGTTCAAAATATTGCGGTTTGACTTCGATGTAGCCGCCACTTCTTACAACACAAATTGTTTTTAAAAAATACCAAATTACTTTCGAGTTTAGAATCGCTAACAACGCTTTATCATCAGTCGGCAAAATAACACAAGGCGCATTAATGTAATATTCTTTCGTTTCATAGCAAAATTTATTCGTAACTTGTAGGTTACTCCATGTAATTTTAGGGCTTTCAAATAATTTGTAATAATCAACACTATCTTGCAATTCAAACCATAAATATTTGCCAGCTTTTCTGCCTTGTGCTGAATTTGCGTCTTCTTTGGGTGTTAATTGATTCTTATATTTTGATAACCAATGTTTTATACCTATATATTTTTCAATATCTGTTCCGCGTTTTGTGAAAATGATATATTTATCAATTTCGGGTGTATTCCATTTACATAAATCTTTGCCTTCATAAAACGGTTTTATCAATGCCGCAGATTGCGGATCTGCTTTCAAAATCTGTGATTTTTCCGCACCCGTGAGGATAAAGGCTTCATTTAAACCTGTTTTAATGCCATAATAACATTTTCCAAATTGTTGTTTAACGGTTTCATATTTCAATACTTTTTGTATTAAATTATTTCCCTTACCTGATTGAAATGACCAACTTTCAGCATGGAGGTTTGCTTGCGCAATGGTTTGAATCGAATGCAGTGAATTATTAATGTCATTAACAGCTTCGGGTACTATTTTTATATATGAAAAATTATTATTTTTATTTGATTGATTTTGAGCAATAAAGATAATCGGATACGTCGTCGCACCTTCAAAAACTTGCACGGCTGTATAGTCTGCGTAAACGCGCCAAGTCGTTTGTTCTTGTAAAAAAGTGCGAAGTTGTTGACTTGCGGTCGTTTTATCAAACGTATTGGAAATGAATCCTAAATAACCATTTTGTTTTAAAACCTGAATAGAGCGTTCATAAAAATACGCAAATAAATCACTGGATGACGCATACACTTGATAATTTTTACTCAAATAAGGTTTAAAGTCGCCTAATAATTCTTGCCTGACATACGGCGGATTCCCAATCACCACATCAAACCCACCTTTTTCAAACACTTGTGGAAACGCTTTTTGCCAATCAAACGCCAAATCACCTGCGATTTCGGGGTCATCAATCAGCGAATTGCCGATTTGAATATTGGCACTCAAATCATTGAGTTTGCGCCCGACTTTGGCAGTCCGCAGCCACAACGACAATTTCGCAATCTCGACACTTTCCTCATTAATATCGACTCCAAACAAATTGTGGTCTAAAATGTGGGTTGCCCAATCCGTCATTTCCACCGTTTTGCCCGTCAACGTGGCTAACATTGCGTCAATCATCCGATGTTCCGCCCGTAAAAAGACAAACGCTTGGTTCAAAAACGCACCCGAACCACAGGCAGGGTCTAAAACGGTCAATTGCAACAACCACCCGCGATACGTATGCAAACGCATCATCGCCGTTGCAGAAGGGCAATCCTCCCACCAATCCAAGCGGTCAATCGCCAATTCCGTTTGTTTTTGTTGGCACAATGCGCCAATCGTCTGTTCAACCATGTACTGCGTAATGTAACGCGGCGTATAAAAAATCCCATCTTTTTTGCGTTTCGTTTTCGATTTATCCGCCGTTTGCCCAATCGCTTGGGCTGTTTTTTCGTCGAGTTCGTTGAGGCTATGCTCAAAAATATGCCCTAAAATATTGGTATCCACATCCGAATCAAAATCATATTTGCCCAAAGTCGGAATATACGAATACAACAACCCATCTGGAATCTTCAACGAATCTAACAAGGGGTCAGGCGCGAACAAGCCGCCATTATACCCAAAAATAGTCAAATGCGGGCTACTAAACCCGTCATTGAGATACCGAAAATATTTTTTAAAAATATCATATAAAGGTTTTGATTCATCCAACGCATTGAGCGCGTCCCAATCTTCTAAAATTTTTGTCAAGGTCTTGGCAGGCAACAAACCTTTATCTTTCGCAAAACAGAAAAATAAAAACCTATCTAATAATTTTTGCGATTTTTTAAAAAGCGTCAAAGCATCGTGTTGACGGTTCCATTGTTTTAAATTGGTATATAATTCATCTTTAAATTTGGAATAATCTAAATATAATTGATGCGTAATTTGTTCCGTTTTATGAATCGAAGCGATTTTGAGTTGTTTCGGCACATCCGCCAACAATTGTTCCTTGTGCAGACAAAGATACAACAACGAAAAATCCGTTTCCGTGAGCGCGAATAAATCAAACTCTTCAAACGCGACCGCATCATCGATGTAAAAACGCAATTTTTGAAAATTGGATGTAATCACGTACTGCGCCGTCGGTTGATTGTATTTATAACCAAAGGCTTGCGCTACAATCGTTTTGGAATCGACGGGTGTACGCACCGATTTGAGTTCGATGACCGCAATCGGTTGACCATTTTTCAGAATAGCACCATCTGCTTTTTGAGCATTGGCAACATTCTTTTGCTCCGTGACAAGGTTATAATTGGGTTGCGGATTCAAGGTATAACCTAAAATATGGACAAACAAATCGTTTAAAAAACCTGCTTGATAACTTTCTTCTTTGGAAAGCCGAACATTATTTTGAAAATCGATATTGCCAAACTGTTGCTGAAACCGTTGATAGGCTTGAGCAACATTAGAACTATTCAGTTTATGAATGGCTTCCTTTTGGACGGCGCGTTGAAATAGAGACATGATGTTTAGAGTTTTTAAAGGGCAAAGTTGCGCTTTTTCACTCCTATTTCAAAACTTTTTTTGAATCAAGCGTTATCTTACGGTTCGTCCTTTCCATTCATATGTTTTTTTAAATTGAACCCCAATCCCGACAATCACGATATACAAGATATGATATAATTCTGATTTATGAAATCGCAACATTAAATCGTTTCGGTCAAAAAAGGTTGCCATTTGATTTAAAAAAGAATAATCTATCATGGTTTTGGTCAACAATTGTAGGACAAAAATCGGTAGAAAGCCTATTTTCCAAAAACACAACAATCCACTTACTACGATATTTAAAGCAAAAAGGAGGCTTGTTGCCAATTGTATAATCGTCTCTATACGCGTATAAGTGGATGTTTTCGATGCCCAGCGCAAGCGTTGACTTAGGAAATCGGCAATTGTTGGTTTCGGCAAAGTCAAAACAGTTGCCTTTTTGTTTTTAATAAAACCAATTTCATTCGGATAACGGTGCGCTATTTTTTCCATCAGCAACATATCATCGCCTGATGCTTGATGTGTAATCCCTTGAAAACCATTGACTTCGTGAAATGCCGCTTTTTCATAAGCAAAATTAGCTCCATTCGCCATTAAGGTAAATTTGCCTTGAATGCCCGCGCCTGTTACGCCCATCATGCCGAGAAAATCTAAGGATTGAAACCGTTGAAAATCATTGCATTCGCCCTCAAAACGGACGGGTGCAGCAATACATTTGACCTGTTTGGTTTCATAATATTGGGCAATGTGGAACAACCATCTATCTGGAACGCGACAATCGCCATCGGTGGTGACAATTAACGTACCTTTTGCGGCTTCAATACCGAGTTGAATCGCATGTTTTTTAAAAGCGGGCGATGCAGGCGGCGGATAATTTTTTAATTGTAATAAACGCAAATTTTTAAACGATTGATTATCAATGGTTTCATAAACAATACGCGGCGTTTCATCGGTTGAATGGTCATCCAAAACAATGATTTCTAATAAATCGGGCGGATAATTATTTTGTCTTATTGTTTTTAAACCATTTAAAATAGAGGCTGCTTCATTGCGAACAGGGATTAATACAGTAATCGCAGTGATGGGTTGATAGTCCTCTTGTGGGTCAGGTGCGAGTGGCATTTGTTCCCAAAAATAGACATAACGCAACAAAAATCCACTATAAAGAATTGATAAGCAAATACTTATGCAGGTGTAAATAATCATATATTATAATATTTTTTTAAATAATATAACCCAAGTTGCATGGCAAGGTTTGAATTAAGATTGATGGGATTTTTAAGATTCAATTGGGATTGATTTTTAGGATTTTTTAGGATTTCATCCTAAAAAATCCTAAAAATCAATCCCAATTGAATCCAAATCATCCTAAACATCCTAATTCAAACCTTACCGCGCAAATTGAATTATTTAATTTCAAGGACGCTAAAATGCAGAACTTGTATTACTTTTGTTGTAAAAATAGTTAAAAATGAAAGAATACTTCTTATTTTTCGGCATCAGTTTATCGATTATCATGGCTTGCCACACGCCACAGGTGGTGCAACAAACGCCTGTGCCTAAAACACCTGTGCCGCCCACTCAACCAAAACCGTATGCGGAAACAAACGCGCTTTATCAACAACAAGTTCAAAAATATGCAGAACGGTTGTCGCAAACGCCTTTAATCGACACATTCGGTTTGGCGCAACCGCCTTTTTGGGTTGGAACGGTGAATTTCAATATGCGTCGTCCAAATTTTGTCATCATTCATCATACCGCGCAAACGAGTTGTGAACAAACCTTGAAAACGTTTACGTTGCAACGAACTCAAGTGAGCGCACATTACGTGATTTGTGAAGATGGAACGGTGCATCATATGTTGGATGATATGTTGCGGGCATGGCATGCGGGCGCGGGTCGGTGGGGCAATATTACCGACATCAATTCGATTAGCATCGGCATTGAGTTGGATAATGACGGCAAAGAGCCTTTCGCAGAACCGCAAATGAACAGTTTATTACAATTATTGACCAATTTAAAAAAAGCATACAGCATTCCGACCGCGAATTTTATCGGACATGCCGATATTGCGCCCACTCGAAAAGATGACCCTTCTGTGTATTTTGATTGGAAACGCTTGGCAGACAATGGTTTTGGACATTGGTATTCGGAGACAACAGATGAGTTGCCTGCGGATTTTAATCCGTCAATGGCTTTGCGCTTGATTGGGTACGACATGCGCGATACGACTGCTGTGCAAACGGTTTTTAAAAGAAAGTACCTCAAAAAAGTGGATTTCCGCCCTTTGACCGAATCGGATAAAAAGGTTTTGTGGCAAGTTGCTCGAAAATTTTGGTAAAAGCAGGATTTTTTTTGTCACAAATTTCAATCAATCTAAAAAAATAAATGATTTTATACGGCTGACCCTGATGCTTTTACAAAGTCAAATAATTCATTTTTAACAGATTGTTAAAATGGGGTTTATTTAAAATTATATTTATAAAAAATATTTGTTCTGTCACAAAAATACGGTACAATAAGCAACGCTATTTTGTCAAAGGCTTAAAAAATCGTTTTTTTACAACGCCATTCCAAATACACTTCTGGATGAAACAGGTTCCATCAACAACGAACTATGAACGATTGAACCCTTTGAATCCCAATTCAACTGATATAAGAATATACGTTTTTTAAAATAATTTTTTTAGGATAGCTTCCTTCTACATGAAAAAAAATTCATTCCCCTATCGGCTTAATACTGATAGCGGAGATTTACTAACAATCAATCCATCCCTTATGACTCATTTTACACAATGGAGTCGGAGTTTCTTGTGCATCCTTTCGATTTGTGGTCTTGCCCACTCGGAAATCAATGCCCAAGTCGGACTTACGGCTACGGGCGGTACTGCGACAGGTTCGTACGCAACGTTATCGGCTGCATTCGCGGCGATTAACGCAGGTACGCATCAAGGAGCTATCGCCATCACCATTACAGGCACGACCACAGAACCGACCGCCGTTTCAAGTGCAAGTGCTTCTTTATCGGCGGGCAATGCTGGGCTTACAGCTGTTTATACCAGTGTTCGGATTACACCGATTGGGGCAGCAACGGTTACAGGGGTTGCCGCAGGTTATTCATTGATTGATTTATTCGGTGCGGATAATGTGACGATTGACGGTCTGAATACAGGCGGCAATAGTTTGACTATCTCCAATACGAGTACATCCGCATCGTCTGGTACGAGTACGATTCGGTTTGCAGTGGATGCAACGAATAATTTGATTCAAAAATGTACCATTTTAGGATCCAGTACTACGCCTTTGGCTACGAATGGGGGTACGATTTATTTCGCAACCGCTATCACAACAGGAAATGATAACAATACCATTTCCAATTGTGATATTGCTGCCGCAGGTACGAATTTGCCTTCCAAAGCCATTTATGGCAATGGTACAACCACGAGTGCAACCCATGCAAACAGTGGCATCAGTATTACAGGTTGTAATATCTATGATTACTTTTTGGCAGGTGGTTGTGCAGGTGTGTATGCCTCAGCGGGGAATACAGAATGGAGCATGACTAATAACAAGGTGTATCAAACGGCTGCCCGTGCGATGACCAGTATTATGTATGGTTTTTACTTTTCCAACTCAACTTATGGTAGTGGTATCACAATCACAGGAAATACCCTTGGTTATGCGAGTAGTACTGGAACAGGCTCTTTAACATTGTCTGGTGGCGGTGCTGGCAGTTTTTATGGCGTTTATTTGTTAGCTTTATCCACTGCGGCTTTGGCTTGTAACTTGAATAACAATGTTATTTCAGATTTGTCTATTGGTACGACTGGTTCCATTTATGGTATTTATAATCTGACTGGAGCAAGTAGCAATACCATTAATATTAATGGAAATGCAATCCGAAATATAACAACTACTGCCGCTTCCACAGGTACTATGTATGCTATCTCTTGGGGAAGTGCTACCACCTTATCGGTTAGTAACAATACAATTACAAACATCAATCGCGGTGCAGCAAGTGCTACTTATGGTTTGTTTAGCGGTAGCAGTTCAACCAACGAATCTATTAATAATAATATTATTTCAAATATAACTAATTCAGTTGCAATAGGTACTGTTAGTTTTTATGCCATTTATCAAAATACACTGGGTGGTGTTAAAGATATTAAAAATAATAGCGTTTTTAATATTTCTACTGCCAGTACAGGAACAGTTACATTCTATGGTATTCGAGTCGGTTATGGTAATGCCATTAATATTAGTGATAATGTCGTATATGGATTTAGTGGTACTGCTACGACTATTTATGGAATTTACGGCTCAGGGGCAACCGCAGGAGGAATTTACAATATTCATAAAAATAAACTATACGACTTGTCTTCGACAAGTACAAGTGCGACGATTTATGGTATTTATACGATTTCCCAAACATATAATGTCTATAATAATATTATCGGTGATTTGCGCACACCAGCGGCAAATGTTGCTATCGCAATCGCAGGAATTTACGCTTCAGGAGGTACTAATAACAATCTCTACAATAATACCGTGTATTTAAATGCCACCAGTACAGGTGCGGCTTTTGGTACGACGGCGTTGTATGCAGCAGCGACTTCCCCTTTGAGGTTGAATAATAATTTATTGGTTAATAATTCTACGCCTGTTGGTGCAACGGGTTTTACAACTGCATTTCGGCGGGCAGGTGCTTATACATCAAGCGTTTATGACCCATTGTCTAATAACAATGCGTTTTACGCAGGTGTGCCAAGTGCAACGAATTTGATTTTTTATGATGGAACGGTCAGTAACCCAACTTTGGCATCTTACAAAGCATTGGTTACGCCTTTTGATGCATCTTCTGTAACAACGAATCCTGCTTGGGTGAGTACGAATAGTTCATCAGCGAATTATTTGCATATTCCATCAGGTCCCGCACTGAATATTTTGGAAAGCAATGGCGTGAATATTCCATTGTTCAATACCGATTTTGATGGCGATAATCGTCCCGGTCCGCTTGCTTCGGTGAATGGCGGTGGTACGTCTTATGACATTGGTGCAGATGAGTTTGATGGCGCACCTGCGGTGCCGCGTGTGAATGCAGTTGCCATTGATATTCCAACAACTCAATGCGTTGCAAGAGCAAGAAGTATTACAGCAACGGTTACGCCTATCAATCCATTGACCGCCGTAACGTTGTATTACACCATCAATGGAGCCAATCCGCGTGCGGTTGTAATGACGGGTGGAGACCCCGGTGTTGCATCGAATTGGATGGGTACAATCCCTGCGGCAAGTCCAACGAATGGGGTTGTTGCTTGGTATGTTGAAGCGACCGATGGCATTTATTCGGGTTCAAAATTAGGAACGGTTTATAATGATGACCCATTAGCAGGAGTCGTTGTGACCGCAGCAGCAACGCCGACAACGGTTTGTGCAACGACTGCAACTTCTATAACGGCTAATTTCAGACCCACCACTGCGATTGGAGCTGGTGCAGTTGCTTCTTCTACAACGGGGATTACGCCTTTTGCAGGTGGATGGGGTGGCACGAAAACCCAATACCTCATTCGGGCATCTGAATTATTTGCATCAGGTTTTTTGCCTGTATCAAATACTATCACGTCATTAACCATCAATTGTACCGCCGTTTCTGGACAAGCGTATCCCAATTTTGCGATTGCCATGGCCAATACGAATGCTGCCAGTATGACCAGTACTTTTATTTCGGGAAGCAGTGATGTGTATAGTAATGCAGGTTACACCCCAACGGTTGGCGCAAATACATTTACATTTACCAGTCCATTTACTTGGGATGGAGTCTCTAATATTGTTATCACTTTTTGTTGGACGAAGCCCACTTCAACAAACGAGCTTTCATCTACTGTAAAATCAGATGTAACCACTTTCGCAAGTGCTTTACCGCATCAAGCAGATTTGGCAACTCCAGCAGTACTTTGTGGCACAACGGTATCTACAAGAGCAACGGTTTCAAGTCGTCCACAATTTACATTCAATAATACGCCTGTTTTAAACTATGTTTGGACGGATGGCGGTGGTGCCAATGTGGGTAATACGAAAACCATTACACCCATTGTCAATGCCAATACAACATACAATGTTCGGATTACGAATCCACAAGGTTGTTTATTGACAGGCAGTGCAGCAGTGGCAACCGTCCCTTTCCCAAGCACACCGACGGCAACTCCAACCACTCAATGTGGTACGCGGGTTCCAACGTGTAGAGCCACTTCTACCACAAGTGCAGCAACGCCGATTTTCCGTTGGTACTTAGTCAGCGCGGATGGTACGCCACTCGCAGGTGAAAACGGAGCCACTTTGACGAATTATTCGATTGCAAGAACCACGACTTTCTTCGTAGCAGAATACAATGGCGTTTGCGAAAGCAATCGCGTTCCAATCACCGTGACCGTAACTACGCCTGAACTTTTGACGGTGAGTTCTAATACAACAGGTTGTAATAATGAAGCAGTTGGTTTACAAGTGACTTCGCCTATGGGCAATTTCAATACGTATGTATGGTCTCCTGCGGCAGGTTTGTTTACAGACGCGGCGGGTACAGTAGCTTATGTAGCAGGTTCAAGTGCCGCACAAGTATATGCCAAAAGCAGCACCGCAGGTGCAACCACTTATACGTGTAACTCTGCAAACGCGCTTTGCACGAATAGCCAAACAGCTATCGTAAGTGTATTGCCAACCAGTATTGTAGCAAATGTTGCAGGTGTTGCTCAGTTTTGTACTTCGGGTTCGGCTGTTTTGAGTGTTCCTGCGGCTCCCGCAGGTGGCATTTTGCAATGGCAAGAATCACCAGATAACAATGCTTGGATAGATGCCCCGGGCGCAAATGCAGCTACTTACAATGCACCAAGCATTACTCAAACCCGATATTACCGTTTGGCAGTTCGGAAAACAGGCGGTTCAAATTGTATTTTTTCTAATACCTTAACCATTTCCGTAACCAGTCCAACCGTAGGTGCGCCTGTCAATGCGACCAAATGCGGACCGGGTGCAGTGACTTTGGGCGTAACAGGTAACTTTGGTCTTATCAACTGGTTTGCTGCACCCACAGGCGGTACATCATTGGGTGCAGGTACAAGTTACACCCCAACCGTCAATACCGTAGGTACAACGCCTTTCTATGCAGAATCTTCCATCATTGCAGGTACTTATGAGGCAATGGGGAAAGATACATCCAGCGTACCTGCAGGAACAGGTGCATCTTCTGAACGCGGTATCGTGTTTAGGGCAGATAAAAGTTTCCTTTTAGTGTCCGCACAATACTATTCGCCTACACTCAATGTAACGAATACTGTAACGGTTCGATTATTAAATGATGCAGATGGAGCCATTTTAAATACCGTTACGTTACCGATTGTCCAAGGGGCAAACCCTGGTTGGTACACGATGAACATGAATTTTGACATTACAGCAGGTAGAACCTATCGCTTAATGGCAGGTTTCACCTCATCAGTCAATCGGATTACGACAGGTGCCGATTATACGACGGCGGCATACAATAATTTGAGTTCATTAGGAACCATTACAGGTGGTTATGACTTCGGTGCTTCTACAACCACTTATAATTATTTCCATAATATCAGTGCGATTGAAATTTGTAAATCTGCACGCGTTGCCGTCAATGCAGTGGTGACAACACCACCCGCTTTGACATTGAGCAGCGTAGCACCAGCTACTTGTGCAGGTACGCCGACAACAGCCGTTACCGTTACATCCGCATTAGGAGATTATTCCAATTATACTTGGTCGCCTGCAACAGGCGTAACGGGTACGACTTCTGCCGTATTCAACCCTGCCAGAACGACGACTTATACTTTATCAGCAGCACAAGCAACAGGTGATTTTTGTCAAAATAACGCAAGTGTTACGGTAACGGTCAATCCATTGCCAACAACACCGATTATTTCTCCTGCGACCGCAACTTTGTGTACAGGTGGTTCCGCCGTTCAATTAGCGGCTTTGACGACGAGTGTGCCTCAAAAAATTGGTACACCAGGAGCTTCTAACGGTACAACCAGTTATCCTGCGCCGTATAACAATTATTTTGGCGGTGCAAAACACCAATTGTTGTTCACCGCAGCAGAATTGAGGGCAGCAGGTTTACTCACAGGTTCGCCGATTAAATCGATTAAATTTACCGTCACAGGCGTTGGTACAACGTTCACAGGCAGTTTGCAAGATTTCCATTTGAAAGTAGGTCATACAACGCTTACGGCGTTGACAACCGCTTTTGAAACAGGTTTGACGCAAGTAGTGGCTCCTTCCGTCGTGCCAATTACAGTCGGAGACATTGAACATAACTTCTCTACGCCGTTTGTATGGGATGGTACGAGCAATTTGATTCTTGAAACCTCTTATTCTAATGCCAATACAGGTACCAGTACGGATAATGTTCAAACAGAGATGACGAATAGTTTGGCTTTCGATGCCTGTAATTACTATCGCACTGATGGTGTAAGCTCAAGTGCCATTGCAACAGCGACGGTAGCAACGACTTCGACAAGCCGTCCAAATGTCACTTTTACAACCCTTGTCGGTTGCAATTGGCAGGCATTGACGACAGGACTTTTCACAGATGCAGCAGCTACAACCCCTTATGTCAGTGGTACTGCGGCAGCAGTCTATGCAAAACCTGCAGCAACAACCACTTATACAGCAACAGCCGTATCCTTAGCAGGTTGTACTTCAACAGCAACTCGTACCGTAACCGTTGCATCATTGCCAATTCCAGCGATTGCGAACAACCGTCCATTGACATTCTGTCCGGGCGATAGCACGGTATTGACAGCAAGTGGCGGTGCAACTTACATGTGGTCAACAGGTGAAGCAACTGCTTCCATTACAGCAAAAACAGCAGGCGTTTATAAAGTGAAAGTGGCAAATGCCGCAGGTTGTATGGATAGCACGATGGTAACGGTTGCGTTAAACGCACGTCCAACCGTTGCGATTGCCAATAATCGTCCAACGACTTTCTGCGTAGGAGACAGTACGGTATTGACCGCAAGTGGCGGCGCAACCTACGCTTGGTCAACTGGCGCGGCAAGTGCAGGCATCACTGCAAGAACAGCAGGTACTTACAAAGTAACCGTAACGAATGCAGGCGGTTGTGTGGATAGCTCCATGGTTGCAATCACAACTAATGCGCGTCCAACAGCAGCCGTCGCAGGAGCAACAGCGATTTGTGCAGGCGATAGCACTGTATTAACAGCAAGTGGCGGTGCAACTTACGCTTGGTCAACCGCAGCCACTTCTGCAAGTGTCAATGTCAAAACAGCAGGCACATACAAAGTAACCGTGACGAATGCAGCAGGTTGTGTGGATAGCACCTCCAGAATGATAACCGTCAATGCACGCCCAAGTGCAGGATTGAGTGTGACAGGCGTATCAACTTTCTGTCAAGGCGACAGTGCGATTTTGCGCGCCAGAAATGGCGTTACTTATCGTTGGACAACTCCCGCAGGTGTAAAAACCGATAGTGTTGTGGTTGCAAAAACAAGTGGTAACTACAAAGTAGTGGTAGCAAATGCCGCAGGTTGTACAGACAGTGTTGATATTACGATTACCGTGAATCCGAAACCGATTGCATCGTTCACAGCGACTTCATTGGGTGGCAATGCAACGTTTACGAATACTTCTACAAATGGTAATACGTATTCATGGAATTTTGGCGATACAACCAATTTGGGAACCACCGCTAATACAACCCATGCATATCGTTACAATGGAACATACACCGTTAAATTGGTGGTGACTTCTGCGGGCAATTGCCGCGATTCCGTTACCAATACGATTACGATTACAAAGGTGGGTAATAATGAACTGTTGAAAAATTTGAATGCGTTGGTGTATCCAAATCCGACTTCTGATAATTTATTTATCGAATTTAGGGATTTGACCTTGAATTTCCATACAGGCGATTACATCAGCGTTACGGATGCTTTCGGACGTGAAATCCACCGCCAAGCGATTAACGGACATCGAGTTGAGGTGATTACAGAAAATTGGGCAGCAGGCTTGTATATGATTCATGTCATTGTGGGCAATCAGAAAGCAGGTTTGGGCAAAATTGTAAAAATGTCAAAGTAATATATTGTGTAAAATGATTATGTGGCTTGGCGTGAGTGCAAACTTGCGCCAAGTTTTTTTTAGCCATTTTTCAACAATTAAAAATCATTAAAAAACGTTCCTGACCGTATAACGTATAACCTTTGGAGGGTTTCAAACCCTCCAAAGGTTATTATCGATTATTTTTAAAATTTTAATTAAAACCACATTCATGAGGAATCCATTTTTTTTAAGCGTATGCAGTCTTTTTTTATGGAGCGCGTGCGGCAAAACCAACTTATGTGATAAAAAATACGATTTTGCCCCGTCCAAAACATGGACGTATCAAGATACCTTAAATTTCGGATTTAAAATCAAAGATACGATGGCTTTGTACGATATGGTGTTGCGCGTCAAACATCGGGCGGATTACAGTTATCGAAATATTTATACGCAAATTTATACACAATTTCCTGATAATCAACGCATTCATCAAACATTAAGCCTTGATTTGAGTGACCGAACTGGCAAATCCGCAGGGAAATGCAGTGGTGATAATTGTGATGTTGAAATCACTTTACAAGAAAATGCGTTTTTCAATCAAGTGGGGTCTTATCAGATTACCTTAGCGCAATTTATGCGGATAGATTCCTTAAAAAGCATTGAAAGCATTGCTTTTCGATTGACCGATACAGGCAATAAACGCGATTTAGCCGCAGAAGCTGCTGCCACTTCTAAAAAACGCAAACGATAAATTTAAACTTAGATTTATTGAATGGAGTGGATTTTAGGTTTTTTTTTATCACAAAATCCACAAAATCCACTCCATCCAACAAATCCAAGTTCAAAATCATGATATTTTTGAAACACAAAATAACAAAAATTCCACAATTACCGTACATTTGGACTTTGATATGTGATTGTTCACCAATAATTGATACATGATTCGACTGATTCAAATACCTATATTTTTTTTGACGTTGCTTTTGGGTTGCACCAATGTTGCGAAACCCAAAGACGCGCCCACTGTGGATAAAGCCGTCACGCCTGCCACCATTGCAACGAACCCGACCCTTGCAACAGGAACGCCGCGTTCCGACCTTGCAACACCGCCGATTGCAGCAGGTGCAACTCGACCCGCGCCCAATCAAGCCCCACCATTGCCACCCAATGTCTCCACCGATACGCGTATTCCAACAAAAGCATTTAAAGTATTGAAATATGTTCGGGAAAATGGGGTTGCGCCAAGCGGTTATGAAGGCGGAAGGCGATTTGGCAATTACGAAAAGCGATTACCGCAAAAAGATGAAGTCAATCGGCGCATCAATTACCAAGAATGGGATGTTAATCCCAAAATTCAAGGTCGAAATCGGGGCGCAGAACGCATGATTACATCGCCTGTCAAAGCCTATTATACAGGCGACCATTACAGAACTTTTATTGAAATGAAATAATACATCCTGCAACATGTCCAACTTTAAAATTTTAAAACATGCCTATGCGCATAAGCCGAGTGAAGGCTTAGTCATTGTCGAAATAGACGGCAAAAAAAGTACTACAACTCGAGATTTTTTCCGCCAAATCTCCAAACCATTGCATTTTCCAGAATATTTCGGGGAAAATATGGATGCTTTGTTTGATTTATTGTGCGATTTATCTTGGATGGACGATTTTAAAGCCATTCATTTTGTTTTGAAATCATATGATGATTTTTTATCAAAAGAAGATAAAAATACGCGCTGGGATATTCTACATATTTTAAACGATGCTGCCACTGAATGGAAAAACTTGAAAGGGCGCAAAAAAGTAAAAGTTGAAATCCATGTCGAACCGTCTGAACGAGTGGTCAAAGATTTGGCAGATGCCGAATTATAATCAAAATGTTGATAATCAACATTTTATAATTAAAAAACTTGCCGCAAGTTTCAAACTTGCGGCAAGTTGCGTTGCGATTTGTTTATTATTAACCAGTTCGCATCATCCTGTGGATCCGCCATTTATGGCTTGGACCGAAGGATATGCGTTATCGCCTTCGGATTATTTGGCGCAAGCGGATTTCAATTCGACTTATCAAGCATCGACTTCGTATTCCGTCAGCAATCGATGGGAATGGTTGAATGACAATGAGTTACAAATAGAAATTATTTGTCGGTTTTATCCAAATGCGTCTTGGATAAAACCCAATCCGACGGCTGAATTGCTCATACATGAGCAAAAACATTTTGATTTAGGCGAAATCTACGCCCGTCAAATGCGCAAAAAATTGCAATCAACAAAATTGATGGCTGTCAATTGCAATGAAATGGTTGAAAATATCATTCAAGAAACGCGCAATGATTGTTTTGCTCGTCAACGCGCTTATGATGCCGCCACTGCACATGGCATCCATGCCGCCCAACAACAATATTGGAATGAATTGATTCTCAATGAATTAACAGCATTACAAGATTATAAAAATAGGCAATTTTCGGTTTTTCCTAAATAATTTTGTATCTATTTTTTTTGATAATGCCTGAATTAGGATTCATAGGATTGATTTTACAGGATTGAAAGGATTGATTTTCAATCCTTTCAATCCTATGAATCCTAATTCAGACCTTTTTGATTCAGTCTTGAAAAAAGAGTCTCAAAAAATAGATTAATTACTATATTTGTGTCATTTTACAAAATAAAACAACCATATATGAAAAAAACATTTTTTTTACTAACCAGTATCGCATCCCTCTTTTTTCATTGTAAAACGGAGCCGAAAACCGCGCCCAAGCCTAAGTTAGATGTTGTGGTAGCAAACATTGACAGCAGCGTACAACCCGCAGATGATTTTTTTGCATTTGCCAATGGCGGTTGGTTGAAACGCAATCCAATTCCAGCATCCGAAAGTAATTGGGGTATTGGCAGTATTGTACAAGAGGATATTTTGGAAAAAGTCAAAAAGATTAGCAAAAATGCGGCTGCTGCTCAAAATCCACAAGGCTCCAATGCTCAAAAAATAGGCGATTTCTGGACAACAGGCATGGATTCTATGGGTATTCAAAAAGCTGGTTTGACTCCCTTGAAACCCGAATTAGATAAAATCAATGCGGTTAAAAACATACAAGATATTTTAAATATCGTCGCACAATGGCACACCGCTAATATCGAAACATTGTTTAATGTAGGCGTTTATCAAGACCTCAAAAACAGTGACCAATACGCGCTTTATCTCAGTCAAGGCGGTTTGGGATTGCCTGATAGAGATTATTATTTTGGAGCAAAAAATGATTCGATTCGGGCGCAGTATGAAAAACATATTGCGTTAATTTTGAAATTAGCAGGCGATTCGGCAACGCTTGCACCACAACATGCGGCTTCGATTTTAAAATTAGAAACCCGTTTGGCAAAAGAATCGCGTCGTTTAGAAGCATTGAGAGACCCGCAAAAAAATTATAATAAATTGACTATCAAAGGGTTACAAGCCTTAACGCCCACTATGGTTTGGTCTGATTTATTCAAAAAAATGAATCTTTCCGCAGATACGGTTATTGTTGGGCAACCCGAATTTTTTAAAGCCGTTGAAACGGTTTTGAAAAATACACCGCTTGAAGATTGGAAAAATTATTTGCGTTGGCAACTCTTAATGCAATTGTCCGATAGATTGCCCAATGCGTTTGAAGAAGCGGATTTTAATTTTTTTGATAAAGTGTTATCAGGCAAAAAAGCCATGAAACCGCGCTGGAAACGGGTTTTGGCAGCCCAAGAAAAAGTGTTAGGGGACGCATTAGGTCAACTTTTCGTAAAAAACTGCTTCAATGACACTGCAAAACAGCGTTACCTCACCATGACGGATAATGTCATGGCAGCTTTCGCAGAACGCATCAAGTCATCGGAGTGGATGTCAGCGGCAACCAAGACTAAAGCCTTGCAAAAACTGTCTAAAGTGGTCAAAAAAGTGGGCTATCCCGACAAATGGAAAGATTTTTCGACCATGACGATTGATAAAAGCTCCTATGTGGGCAATACGTTGAATGCGGGCAAGTGGTGGTATCAGTATGAAATCAGCAAATTGGGCAAACCTGTTGACCGCACCGAGTGGGATATGACTCCGCAAACATATAATGCTTATTACAATCCGAGCAATAATGAAATCGTTTTACCTGCCGCCATTTTCTTGATTCCGGGCTATCAAGATACCGAAATTGATGATGCAGTGGCTTATGGTTACGGCGGTGCGAGTACGATTGGGCATGAAATCACGCACGGTTTTGATGATGAAGGTCGTCAATTTGACGAAAAAGGCAATCTCAAAAGTTGGTGGACTGCCATAGATGAGGCGCAATTTAAATCAAAAGCGCAAAATTTAGTCCATCAATTCAATGATTATGTCGCAGTGGATACGATTCATGTGCGCGGAGAAGCCTGTTTGGGTGAGAATATTGCCGATTTGGGTGGAGTGGTTTTAGGTTTTGAAGCCTTCAAAAAAACGGAACAATTCCATAAAAACGAAACAATCGTTGGCTATACGCCTGAACAGCGTTATTTTATGGGTTATGCTTTGGGGTGGATGACACAAGCACGTCCTGAAAAATTGAAAATGCAAATTATGACGGATGTACATGCACCTGCCTTTTTGCGCGTCAATGGACCCTTTTCAAATGTGTTAGAATTTTATAATGCGTTTAAGGTGCAACCCAATCATAAAATGTATCGACAGGGGAAAGATAGAGTGGTCATTTGGTAATCTTAAAATTTCGTAAATTTGAAAAATTTACGAAATTTGTTGCGCAAATCAAGGAACAAAGAATCGACAACAACGTTTGGAGGGTTTTAAAACCCTCCAAACGTTATACTGCCAATTAGAGGGTAGGCGCGTATTTTTTTTGCAACGTTGCAATCATTTTATCCGTCATTTTATCTAAATCATACTTGGGTCGCCAACCCCAATCTTTAAATGCCTGCATATCATCAATGCTTTCGGGCCAAGAATCAGCCATTTTTTGGCGTTCATCAGGGTTATATTGCATTTTAAAATCAGGTAAAACACGGCGAATGCTATCCGCTAATTCAGCAGGCGTTGCACTGAAACCAGTCACATTGTAACTACTGCGAATCGCTATATTTTTTTCGGGCGCGTCCATCAAATCCAAAGTCGCACGCACCGCATCATCAATGAAAAGAAAAGGCAACCGCGTATTTTCATTCAAAAAGCATTCAAAAACCTCTCCTTTCACCGCTTTGTGGTACATTTCGAGGGCATAATCTGCCGTACTCCCGCGAGATTGCCCCTGATAATCCACCACACCCGGATAACGCAACGACCGAACATCCGTTCCATAGCGATTGTGGTAATAACTGCACCAGTTTTCGCCCGCCACTTTGCTCATACCGTACACCGTTTCGGGCGTTCTAATCGTATCTTGTGGAGTCATAATGCGCGGCGTATTGCTTCCAAAAACGGCTATTGAACTTGGAAAAAACACTCTTTTCACTTTTTGAACCCGCGCTACTTCCATGACATTAAATAAACAATTCATATTTATTTCCCATGTTTTCAATGGATTGACCTCGCCCTTATTGGTAAACACTGCCGCCAAATGATAAATTTGGGTAATGCGATAGCGTTCTGCTAAAAAACTCATTTTAGAAGCATCCGTTGCATCCAATATTTCAAAGGGCAAGTAATTATAACCATCGTGCGGCAAATGTAAATCGGTAGCAATCACATTTTCCTGCCCATGTATTTGGCGCAAAGCGCGGGTCAACTCAGCACCCAACTGACCATTCGCTCCAATAATTAATATTTTTTCTTTCGACATAAAACCGTTTAATTTTTTTGATTCAATTGACATTTCAAATTTTCGAATTAGGAACGGAGGAATGTTCGGAGTGAAGGATGTCGTATATGCAGCCCGAAATAAATAGGTAAAAATCGGGTGTACGTATTTCACGAATTTTTACGGGACTGATAGAGATAATCGAATCAAAATCCGAATCAATCCCGTGAAATCTGTACATCCATCAACCCAATTATTACCTAACCTAAGTTGCGTGGTAAGACCGTTTTGGGCAGAAAAAGACTTTCTGGGGACGGCTGTGTGTTGTTTTGTTGAATGGAGCTTTGCCCCATTCAACAAAACAACACACAGCAGTCCCCATCTCCCTCTTTTCGGCGGCGAAGCCGCCTACCGCGCAACTTGGGTTACCTAATTGAATAGGACTTAATGCAGTAATTGCTTCATAATGGACTCAAAAAATCAAGCAAGGCAACTCTGCAAAGCGCGCTTCGTGTAAATTTTCGTCAAATGGGCGCGATATGGAGCAGAAGCGAAATTATCCGATAAGATATTTGACCCTGCGCCTGCTTTGGAAGCGGCATTTTCAATCGTTGCCTCTGTGAGTGGTTGTCCATTTAAGCTGGATTCCACCGCAGCGTCGCGGAAAGCACATGCCAAAACTCCATTATACGCCACATGTGCATTGCTAATCACGCCGTCTTTCAACTCAAATTGAATGGCACAACCCACAATCGCAAACCGAGAAGCGGGTTGTACGAATTTGGCGTAAGCCTGTCGATACGTGCCAACCGTCGGTTCTGGGACATGAATTTCTGTAATCAGCTCGCCTTCACCCAATTGAGTGGTGAAAAAATCGACGAAAAATTCCGAAGCAGGGATTTTTTTAACGCCTGTTGAGCCTTCGACCACAATCGTCGCACCTGCTGCCAATAAAACAGCGGGCCAATCTGCCGCAGGGTCTGCATGGGCAATACTGCCGCCAATCGTTCCCATATTGCGCACTTGCACATCGCCAATCATGCTTGCCGCGTGTGCCAACAAAGGCAATTTTTGAACCGTCGTTTTATGCGTCGCAATCGTGCCATGCGTTGTCGCAGCACCAATCGCGATGTATTTGCCCCTATCGCGGATGAAATTCAACGCTGGAATGCGCGAAATATCAATTAACTTAGAGGGTTGACTCAAACGCAATTTCATCGCAGGGATTAAACTATGTCCACCTGCTAACACTTTTGCGTCTGTATCGTGCCGTAACGCGTCAATCGCTTCTGCAACGGTCGAAACGCGCATATATTCAAAAGATGATGGTATCATTCAATAAATGGTTTAAAAAAAAGCATGATTACATTGATTTTAAGCACAAATTAGCCATGAATCGCCCGCCAAACGCGTTCTGGAGTCATCGGCATCACCAAATCTTTGATGCCAAATGGGTGCAACGCATCCATCACCGCATTCACTACCGCAGGCGTTGAACCAATACAGCCCGCTTCACCCGCGCCTTTCACGCCTAACGGGTTGTGCGGACACGGCGTAACCGTTCTATCGGTTTCAAACATCGGCAAATCATCTGCACGCGGCATGGTGTAATCCATGTACGAAGCATTGACCAATTGTCCATCGTCGTCGTAAAGCACTTCTTCAAACATCGCTTGTCCAATGCCTTGTGCCAAACCACCATGAATTTGTCCATCCACAATCATTGGATTGATAACATTGCCTACGTCATCCACCGCGATAAATCGATTGAGTTTGACTTTGCCCGTTTCAATATCCACTTCCACGATGGCAATATGACAACCAAATGGATACGTGAAATTCGCAGGGTCATAAAAACTGGAAAAATCTAAACCCGGCTCCAAACCAGCAGGATAATGATGCGGCACATACGCCGTCAACGCCACATCGCCGAAACCAATAGATTTATTCGTGCCTTTGACCGTCCATTTACCATTCGCGTATTCCAAATCTTCAACGGCTGCTTCCAATTTGAATGCTGCGATTTTAGCTCCTTTTTCCAAAACTTTTTCGATACTTTTGACAATCGCGCTACCGCCCACTGCCAAACTCCGAGAACCATACGTTCCCATTCCAAACGCAACTGCCTCAGAATCACCGTGTACGATTTCAATATCGCTCATTGGAATCCCCAATTTATCCGCAACCACTTGTGCAAACGTCGTTTCGTGTCCCTGTCCATGCGAGTGCGAACCCGAATAAACACTGACTTTTCCTGTCGGTTGAACGCGAACTTGTGCCGATTCGTACAAACCTGCCCTTGCTCCTAACGCGCCTACCACCGCAGACGGCGCAATCCCGCAGGCTTCAATATAGGTTGAAAAGCCAATACCGAGATATTTGCCTTTTTTACGCGCTGCTGCTTGTTCCGCACGGAAATTTTCATAACCAACCATTTCCAAACCGCGTTCCAAAACGGGTCCATAATTGCCACTATCATATTGAAGTGCCACTTGTGTTACATAACCGGGTTGCGTCACGCCATCAAAAGGCGGGATGAAATTTTGAAAACGCAATGCCGCAGGGTCGCGGTTCATTTCCAAAGCGGCTTTATCCATCAAACGCTCCAATAAATACGTCGCTTCAGGACGACCTGCGCCCCGATACGCATCTACGGCGGTTGTATGGGTGAAAACGCCTGTCACTTTGACATTGATTTTCGGAGTCGTATATAAACCTTGCAATAACGTTCCATGCAAATAAGTTGGTACTGCGGGTCCGAAGGTGGACAAATACGCGCCCAAATTTGCAAAAGTATTCACGCGTAAAGCCTTGACATTACCGTCTTTATCAAAACCCATTTCGGCTTTTGTCACATGGTCACGCCCGTGTGCATCTGTCAAAAAGGCTTCCGTTCTGGTGGAAGTCCATTTAATCGGACGATTGATTTGTTTAGAAGCCCAAATCACCATCGCTTCCTCAATATAATGGAAAATCTTACTACCAAAACCACCACCTACATCTGGTGCAACCACTCGAACTTTATGTTCTGGAATGCCCAACACAAAAGCGCACATCAACAAACGCGTCAAATGCGGGTTTTGAGAAGTCGTATATAACGTGTATTTTTCGTTGTATTGGTCATAATTGCCAATCGCACAACGCGGTTCCATCGCATTTGGCGACAAGCGTTGATTGGTAAATTCCAACGTCGTCACATGAGCGCAAGCTGCTATTGCCGCATCAACTTCGCCAATTGGATTGCCCAAAGTCCAGTCAAATGCTTTATTATTCGGTGCATCATCGTGTACCAAAGGCGCGTTATCATGTACCGCTTTGGCAGCATTGACCACCGCAGGCAATACATCATATTCGACGACGACTGCTTCCGCCGCATCTCTTGCCGCAGCACGACTTTCCGCAATCACCATCGCAACTCCATCTCCGACATGGCGGGCTTTATCCCACACCAAAAGGGCATGAGGCGGTTCTTTCATGCGGTCGCCATTGATAAAATCAACTTGCCAGCCCGCAGGAACGCCTACAATCCCAGTCTTTTTCATATCCTGACCAGTGAAAATCGCCACAACGCCTTTCATGGCAAGGGCTTCACTCGTATCGACGCTCACAATTTTCGCATGAGCATGCGGACTGCGCACAAAATGCGCAAAAGTCATGTTAGGAAGGACGATATCATCCGTGTAACGACCGTTTCCAGTAGTGAAACGCTTGTCTTCGACCCGTTTAGGGGATTGACCGATATAATTGGTATTAGACATGTTTTACCTCCTTTTGCAATTTATCGGCAGCATATTGTACCGCTTTAATGATGTTGTGATAACCTGTGCAACGACAAATATTGCCTTCCAAGGCTTCTCTGATTTGATGTTCAGACGGATTCGGACAAGTGCGCAAGAGATTGGCAGTCGTCATAATCATTCCGGGCGTACAGAAGCCACATTGCAAGCCATGTTCTTCTTTGAAACCCTCTTGAATCGGGTGTAACGCGCTGCCCGCCATACTTTCAATGGTATGAACGCTGCGCCCATCGACTTGGACGGCAAGTACAGTACAAGATTTAACCGCATTGCCATCTAAATGAACCGTACAAGCACCACAACTGCTGGTATCGCAACCAATGTGGGTTCCTGTCAGTCGAAGTTGGTCTCGCAATAAGAAGACTAACAATTGGCGCGGCTCTACCATTGTTTTGACTTCTTTGTTGTTGATGAGGACTTTAATAGGAATTTTCATAACAAAATTGGTTTAAACTATAAACAGAACAGGCATTTGGCATAATTAAGCCTTATAAAACATTAGGTTAGCGTTGTTTCTTTCAAAATAAAAAATTATCTAACAGAAGGTTCAAGCAATTATGCACTTAAAAACCGCGTCAAGGTAGAATTTATTGTTGAAATCACAAAATTTGAACTGTAAAAAAAGATAAAAAATCAACATGTAACGCCCAAACTTGGTAGTTGGGAAATTTATTTCCCCGCGAATCGCGGAAAAATAAATTTCCCGACTACCAAAATTCAATGATTTGCACGCTTCCATAGAAAAGCCTACTTTTGTCTTTTTAAACTTGAAAATCATGGTCAATATCCCTTACGCGCTGGCACATTTTGATACATTGAGGCGCGATTTTTTATATTGATAGAACGCATTTCATCGAATTATTGGAGGTTCATGGAACGCGCTATGCGATGTTTTTGCGCCCACGACGGTTTGGCAAATCGTTGTGGATTAGCATTTTGTAACATTATTACGATGTGAATAAAGTCGATGATTTCCAATTATTATTTGGTGATTTAAATATTGGTCGAAATAAAACGGTGTTAGCAAACCAATTTATGATATTACGGTTTGATTTTAGCGGCATTGAGACCAATGATGTCAGCAAAGTACATGACGCTTTTTTGATGAAAGTCAAATCAGGGTTTCAACAGTTGATTAGTCACAATGTCGGTTCCCAAATCTTGGCAGATTTGCGTCACTGGTATGATGGCTATCGGTTTAATCTGGAAGTGTCTGAGCATCTGTACAATCCCGAAATGGTTTTATATTTTGCAACGTATTATCAGAGTGAGAAGGTTTATCCCAACAAAATGTTGACGGCTAATTTCGCAACGGATTATAAAAAAATTGCCAATATTTTTCGGATTGGGAATCAAGAAGGACTCGCGTTAACGCAGTTAAACCAATTTTTAGAAAAGGGGGAAATCAATAGTTACCTAACGGAACGTTTTAATCCAGAATTGGGATTCACGATTAGTGATATTTGGAGTATGCTTTTTTATTCGGGTATGACGACGATTAAAGCTGTTTTTGGGAACGATTACACGTTTCAAATGCCGAATTATGTCATCAAAGGCTTGTATTACGACTATTTTATGGCGTTGGGAAATTGTAGAGAAAGGTTATCAACAACTTTGTGAATATATGGCACTGCCGCGCTTTCAAAGACCGAATCTTTTAGGATTTTGTTTGGTGTTTGTGGGTGATAAGTGTCATGAAATTTTGCCTTATATGCAAAATTAGGATTATTGATTTACTTTTGCTTCAAATATTTTAAAAATGAAGCATACCAAACATACGGCGTTAGCCAAACCTGCACTCGGCAATTTCGGGCGCAATGAATTTGCGATTCTTGGAACGCCTTGCGGCAATATTCAGAAATTAGCACATGCGTTGGAATTAAAATTGTGTAAAACGTTGAAAACAGCGTATTTAGATGCAGAACATGCAGGCGATTCTCTTGAAAAAGCATTGCCAATTGGCGTTCAATATGTGGATAAAATCGGTTATCACCGATTGGATTTCCAAGCGAATTGGGGCAAATTTCAATTTCGTTCTTTTTTAAATGACCGCGATTTGCTCTTACTCAATGGAAATCATTTTGAAGGTGTACGTCAAATCGTCGTTTTAGACCCGAAAAAAGGAGCTTCTTTGCAAAAAAAGTTGAATCGATTGACAGATGTGCAACTCTTTTTAAAAATGCCTTCTGGTTTCGGCTATACCGATACAGATGGGATTCCTGATTTTTTGAAAAATCATATTTTAAATTGGAAAGAGATTCCAATATTTAATTTGGATGATATAGATTCCATAACTGCTTTTTTGCAAAGTAAGATTCCAAAACCGATTTTAAATGGATTGGTTTTAGTCGGCGGCAAAAGTCAGCGCATGGGGCGCGATAAAAGCAATCTGGATTATCACGGGAAACCACAGCGCGAATATGTCTGTGAATTATTGCAAAAAGTGGGCGTTCAACCCTATTTGTCGTGTCGAATGGAGCAAGTCGCGGATTTGAAATCGTTGAATTATGAATTAATACCTGATACGTTTGCCGAATTAGGTCCATTAGGGGCGATTTTATCAGCATTTCGGGCGCGTCCAAATGATGCTTGGTTGGTGATTGCTTGCGATTTGCCTTTTTTGGATGAAGCCATTTTAAACGAATTAATTCAAAATCGGCGGATTTCTGCCCAAGCAACTGCGTTCCTAAATCCAACGAATGAGTTTCCCGAACCATTGATAAGTATTTGGGAACCAAAGAGTTATCAAACGGCTTTGTCGTTTTTTGGGCAAGGCATAAGTTGTCCGCGCAAAGTTTTAATCAATTCAGATACCCAATTAATCACGCCGTCGAATCCAAAAGCCTTGATGAATGTCAATACGCCTGATGAATTGGCAAACTATTTAGCATTGAACCGTGATTGAACGATTAGAAAAAAATTTAAAACGATTATGAATACTGGTAATATAACTTTTTGGATTCGCCAATGGGGATTCATGCATCAATTAGATAAACTCAAATATTGGGTGGTCAAAACCAAAAATAGGGCTAAAAACAATCGATTTTTACAAAATCATCCTAACATTGCGCTGCCGCCAGATTATATTTTATTTGAATCTTTTAAAATGGATTATGAAAAATATTTCGTAGGCGGTCAAGAAAGCGCAACTTGGGTAAAAACGCAAATACAACCTTATTTACCAACCGAAAAGGTGAAAATATTGGATTGGGGCTGCGGACCTGCGCGTATTTTGCGGCATTTGCCCGCGCTATTTGATGTCAAATCTCAATTTTTTGGGACAGATTATAATGCAAAAACCATTCAATGGTGTCAAAATCACTTGAAAGGTATTCATTTTGTTCAAAATGAGTTACATCCGCCCTTGCCTTTTGATAAAGATTTTTTTAATGCGATTTATGGGATTTCCATTTTTACCCACCTTGCCGAAACCAATCATCGACTTTGGTTTGAGGAACTTTGTCGCGTTTTGCAACCCAAAGGCATTTTACTTTTAACCACACATGGAACTATTTTCAAAGCCATTATGACGGATACAGAATCACAACTATTTGATAATCAACAACTTGTGATTCGTGACAACGCTATTGAAGGACACCGCGTTTTCACCACTTTTCATCCACCTGCATACATGACGCAGTTGTTTAAAACGCAATGTGAAATTTTATCACATGAAGCGGGCAAGCAAGAAAGTTGGGGATTGAATCAAGATGTATGGATTTTAAGAAAAAAATAGCGTTTGATAGTGTACTTTTGCACCAAAATAATGAAAATGGTCAAAATAATTCTCAAAAAAGGCAAAGAAGAATCGCTTTTACGGCGACATCCTTGGATTTTCTCAGGCGCGATTCACCGCATCGAAAGCGCGATTGAAGAAGGTGATTTGGTCGAAATCATGGATGCCAAAGGTCAATTTTTGGCAATCGGTTATTACAGTGATGGCAGTATTGCGGTACGCGTTTTGAGTTTTGAACCAACAGTGGTGGACACGCTTTTTTGGAAACAGAAAATTGAAAAAGCCTATGTGTTAAGACAAAAAATTGCGCTAACGGATTCAAAATCAACCAATTGTTATCGATTGATTCATGCAGAAGGCGATGAAATTTCGGGTTTAATCATCGATATTTATAATACAACGGCGGTGGTACAATGTCATGCGATTGGGATTCATCGCTTGCGCAACGATATAAAAAATGCTTTATTGGAAGTTTATCAAAATAAAATAATTTCGATTTACGATAAAAGTGCGGAAACCTTACCACCTTTGTATGTTAAAAATTTGAATTTTAAAAATGAATATTTGTATGGCAGTATTGAAACGCCTCAAAATGTTTTAGAAAACGACCATACATTTGCTATTGATTGGGTTACAGGACAAAAAACAGGTTTTTTCCTCGACCAAAGGAATAATCGACAACTTTTAAGTGCTTATGTCCGCGATAAAACAGTGTTGAATGCGTTCTGTTATTCAGGCGGTTTTTCGGTTTATGCCTTGAAAGCGGGCGCGAAACATGTCGAAAGCGTTGATATTTCGCCCAAAGCCATTGATTTGACCACCCAAAATGTGGCATTAAACGCTCCATTTACAGGAACACATGAAGCGCGAGCAGAAGATGTCTTGACTTTTTTCAAAAATCAAACCCAAAAATATGAAGTCATTATTGTAGATCCGCCCGCTTTTGCGAAAAGTATGGCGAAGAGACACAATGCCGTTCAAGCCTATAAACGATTGAATATCATGGCTTTACGGGCGTTAATGCCAAGTGGCATTTTATTCACATTTTCTTGTTCGCAAGTGGTAGATATAGATTTGTTTTACAATACGATTGTCGCGGCGGCGATGGAAACCAATCGCTCTGTACGACTCATCCACCGATTGACGCAACCTGCTGATCATCCTGTGAGCCTTTTTCATCCAGAAGGCGCGTATTTGAAAGGATTAGTTTTGTATGTCGAGTAGAGGACTTTACGTAAGTGTTACCAAAGTGGGGGGACTTTACGCCCACTTTGGTAACACTTACGTAAAGTCCTTATAAACCAGTCGGTATCACCAATCCTCTTGATTTCGCCACTAAAATATCTTGATTTTTAGCTTCCACATTCCCCATAACCGCATATAATTTCGCTCGTTCCAAATAATATTCGCCTTTTTGTGGGTTCAACCCAATTGCTTTCGTGAAATGTCCCAGTGCCACAACATCTTGTTTCAATTGCCTGCTCAAAATGCCTGAATCAAACCAAGTATCGGCATCATCAGGTTTCAATTGCAAATAAGTGGCATTATCAGCAAGTGCCGCCTCAAAATTGCCCATAGACTGATAAATCAAGGAACGCATCCCATAACCATTCAATAATTTGTTGTCTAAACGCAATCCCTTATTCGCATCCGATAAAGCGGCTTCATACTGTCCCGCTTTTCCGAATGCGGCGGCGCGATTCACCCAAATCTCACCAATCGTCGTATCTTTCGATAAAGCAACGTTGTAATCGGCAATCGCTTTATCATTTTGTCCCATATCAAAATAGGTTTTACCTCGACTATTCAACGTTCCTGCTTTGCCTGATAACGCAATTGCTTTGTCAAAATCGGGCAATGCTTTCTTGAAATCTTTCTTTTCTCGGTAATAAATCGCTCGATTGCCATAAGGTAAACTCGTTTTTGAATCGTATTTCATGGCTTGTGTCCAAAGGGTTTCGCCATTTTTCCAAGTCTGCACTTGAGCATAAGTCATTGTGCAACAAATGATTAGGTATAAACTAAGCAAACCATTGACCATCATTTGATATTGTTTTTTATAATGATTTAAAAAACCTATCATCATTAAAAATAAGCCAAAATAAGCAATGTACGTAAAACGGTCTGCCAAAAATGCTTGTCCCGCGCCTACAATTTGCGAAACAAACATAAAGTTGAATATGAAAAAAACGAATCCAAAAACAATTAGTTTGTTTTGTTTTAAATATTGTTGATAAATCAAACCAATACTCGCAATTCCTAACAAGGTACCAACATAAAAATAAGGCGGTATTTTCGCAGGATACGGATACACGCATGCCATAATATATGGATAAATCCATTTGACCAAATAGATGAGATACGCATATCCTGCAATGCCAAGTCGTTCCAAAAAATTGAATGCTACAATCTCACTATCGATTTGAATGGTTTTAGCGGCTTTTAAAAACCAAACACTCGAAATGCCCCAAAATAAGGCAATTAAGAAAAAAGGTATTTTTTGAATCAACGCTTTTTTCAAATTTTTATCTAAGTAATAATCAAAAACCAATAGTGTCAAAGGCAAGGCAACTGCTTGGATTTTTGAAAAAAGGGCGAGTATGAAAAAAAGATAGGTTAAAATTAAATTTTTATTATCATTTGATTTTAAATGCTTTACATATTGAATAATCGCTAAAAAATAAAAAATGCCCAATAAAACATCCTTTCTTTCGGTTGCCCAAGCGACCGATTCTACGCGCATTGGATGAATTCCAAACAAAAGAGCCGTAAAAAAGGCAGTCCAAGTATCCCAATTCAACATCAAAACGAGCTGATAAACCAAATAAACAACGCCTAAATGCAAACACAAATTGTTAGTATGAATCACTTTTGACCAATTTTCAACGCCAAAAGCCGCTTTTTCAAGCGCAAAAGTGAAAATAGACAACGGATTATAACCGCCCATAATCGTATGCGTGAAAATATCTTTGCATTTTGCAAAAGTCAACGCGCCTTCCAAATCGCGGTTTTGGAGGATATTGACATCATCATCCCAATTGACAAAATCATTTTGCAAGGTTGGAAAAAAGACCAGAAAAGTTGCTAATAACACGAAACCAATCGGCAGCCAATTGGGAAAAACATACGAATTGTTTTTTTTGTCTTCAAGGACAGGCGCAGTTATTGAAACTTTTTGTTTTTTGATTGGTTTCGATTTAGACATAATCATTCAAATTTTTTCAACTCGACTCAATGATAGGTAGCGAAGCAGCGCGTTGACCCGTTTTTTGACAATTCAAAAACTGCTCGCAACTGTCCCGAATGACGGGCGCAATCGGTGTATATCGAAAATTTGTAAAGTATTGTTTCGATTTTTGGTTATCATAGTAAGATATTTTGTTGGCAGTCATGGCAGTTGCTTTGGTAATCAAGGTGCGTTCCCCCGTCAAGCGGCTTTTAATCCAATCCATACGCCAAGCTAAACCGCGTAAAAAGGCATTCGCTTGAATACTCGGTGGCGTTTTCTTCAATCCAGCAGCGATTTGTTCAAAAACATTTTTATAAGGTAAATTTTCAGCACTCAATATAAAGCGTTGATTATCAATGTTTTTGTCTTGATTTTCCATGAGCAAAATCATAAAACGCGCCACATCGCGTACATCCACAAAGCCCGTAATGCCGCCCGTATAAAATTTCAAACCATCCCAAACTTGGCGAAACATGCGCCCTGTGCCTTGATGCCAAAATTGCGAACCCAAAATAATGGACGGATTCACAATCGCAACGGTCAAACCTTCTGCTACGCCGCGCCAAACTTCTTGTTCCGCCATATATTTGCTAATGGCATAATGTGTATTCCATTTTGAACGCTGCCAACTGCTTTTTTCCGTATAATTGGGATTATTGTCATCGCGCCCAATCGCCGCTACGGAACTTACATGTATCAATTTTTGAACACCTGTTGCCAAACAAACATTGACGACATTCGCAGTACCGATTTCATTGACTTCATACATCGCCTCTGTATCCCGATTATCGAAAGAAACCATTGCAGCACAATGAAATACAAAATCTATATTTTTAAATGCGTCTTCCAAAAATGGTGTATTTAAAATATCGCCTGTTACAAAATGGATTTGATTTTCAACGTTTTGCAATAAATCTAATGGACTATTTTCCCGTTTCAACGCGTAAATATTTTTATAACCTTGTTGTAACAACGTGCGAATTAAATAAGAACCGACAAAACCGGTTGCACCTGTAACGAATATTTTTGAATTTAACATATTGTTTTTCAATGTTTTACCGAAAGTATTTTAAAAAAATCAGCTCACAAATCTTTGGGCGTTAATTCACCCGCATCTACCGCAAATTTAAACAAATTCTTCGTTTCTCGTAATTCATGCTGCAAAAATAACTTGAATTGGTTCCTTTGTCAAGGTTTTTGCGCCATTTTCAAAACAATATTTTTTAAAATCATAAATGATTGTTTTAAACTGATTTAAAGCGAATTTTTTTGAAATTCAGTGCACCATTCGTGCAAAATCAAAAAAAATCCGTGAAAATTCGCCTCATCTGCGTTCCCATTGTATCACAAAACCACCCGATACAAATTGTACTTTATGGATTACATGTTTCCAAATGATTTAGGATGCAATAAAATTAAAATGAAATTTGTAATTTTGACCGTTTATTTTAATTTGAATTAATTTTATTTTTAATAAATTATCCTGTATGAGATTTTTAATTTCAATTTGCTTGCTGAATCTTGCCGTTCAAGGGACTGCACAGCGTTCCGAACCGCAACCTAAACCGCGTTGGCAGCAACGAGTGGAATACACCATGAATGTTGATTTTGATGCTAAAAAACATCAATTCAAAGGCAATCAACGATTAGTGTATTACAATAATTCATCAGAAGTGTTGCGAAAAGCGTATTATCATTTGTATTTTAACGCTTTCCAACCCAATAGCGCGATGGATGTGCGTTCTCGCAATATCGCAGACCCAGACCCGCGTGTGGCAGACAGGATTTCAAAATTGAAACCTGATGAAATCGGTCGGCAGGAGGTCAAAATGCTTACAATGGATGGAAAACCGTGTAAATTCAAGGTTGAAGGCACTATTTTGGAGGTCGAATTGCCGACAATGATGCCGCCTGCGAGTAGTGCAGTCTTTGATATGACGTTTGAAGCGCAAGTTCCCAATCAAATTCGGCGTTCTGGACGCAATAATAAGGAAGGAATTGACTACACGATGACGCAATGGTATCCAAAAATGTGTCAATTTGATGAACAAGGTTGGCATGCGAACCCGTATATTGGGCGAGAATTTTATGGCATTTGGGGTTCATACGATGTGAGCATCAAGATAGATGAGAAATATGTGTTGGGAGGAACGGGCATTTTACAAAATCCGTTGGAAATCGGCAAAGGTTACACAGACGCGGCGGTCAAACCTAAAACCGAAAATGGTAAATTGACTTGGCATTTCAAAGCGGACAATGTGCATGATTTTGCATGGGCGGCAGACCCTGATTATACGCATACGCAACTCAAAGCGGATGATGGAACGCAATTGCATTTTTTCTATCAAAAAGGTGAAAATACCACTGCTTGGGAATCGTTGCCAAAGATTATGGGGAAATCGTTTCAATATATTGCAGAAAATTATGGCAAATACCCATTTGAATCCTTTTCATTTATTCAAGGCGGTGATGGCGGCATGGAATATCCGATGTTGACCATGATTACGGGCGAGCGTCCGTTGAATAGTTTGATGGGTGTGGCGGTGCATGAAGCGTTACACAATTGGTATCAAGGCGTTTTGGCGAGTAATGAGAGTTTGTATGGCTGGATGGATGAGGGTTTTACGAATTATGTAGAGAATGATGTGGCGGAATGGGTGCGCAAACAAGGCTGGATTCCGGGCGTGAAGGCGAAAGGCTATGATGCGATGAAGGATAATGTGGCGGCTTATTGCCGATTTTCGCAGTCGGGTAGGGAAGAGGCGTTAAGCATTCATGCCGATCATTATATGACAAATACGGCGTACAGTGTGGGCGCGTATGTGAAAGGCTCTGTGTTTTTGCAACAATTAAAATATATTGTTGGAGAAAAAATGTTTAAAGATGCCTTCAAACAGTATTTCAATCAATGGAAATTTCAACATCCGACTCCCAATGATGTGATTCGCGTTTTTGAACGAATGAGTGATTTAGAATTAGATTGGTTTAAAGAATATTGGGTAAACTCCACACATACAATTGATTACACTATTGAAAAAGTTGAATCTGATAATGATAAAGCGACCAAAGTGCGTTTATCGCGGACAGGGCAAATGCCTATGCCTTTGGATATTGTCGTGACGTATGAAAATGGAACACAAGAATTGTTTTATATTCCATTGGACATGATGCGCGGCGAAAAACAAAATGAAGATGCTAAAATGAAAATGAAATTGTTGCCTGATTGGACTTGGACGCATCCGACTTATGAATTTTCGATTCCAGAAAAATATAGTAAGGTGAAAACGGTTCAAATTGACCCCTCTGGCAGGTTGGCGGATGTGCGTTTGGATGATAATATTTGGAATCGACCTGCGCCTGTAAATGACAAAAAGTAAACACATAGTTCACATAGGTGTAGATAGGACACATAGGACACATAGGGCAATTCGCACTTTGAGTGAAAATGAAATCAATTGATTTTAAATTAAAGAAAATTAAATTTATAAAAAGCTAATTTGCGGCACGCGTATAAACGTCGGCAAGGTTTCAAACCTTGCCGACGTTAGCGGTCGCGTTTTTTAACTTTTGCAAAGGATTGTCTATGTGTCCTATGTCCCCTATGTACCCTATGTGTCCTATGTGTTTTAAAAATCGTATCGCAAACCATTAATCCAACTATAAGTCAAATCAGGAAAATTAACAGGCAAACGCGGGTCATTATCATAATTCATGCTGAAAGTTGCTTTAAAATTCCAATTTTTTGCCAGACCAAACACCAAAGCAGATTCGGAAGACAACCGATAATTACGAAATTGATTCAAAAGTGGTTGAAAATAAGTCGTACTCGAAAATTTAGAAAACGAATTGATTTTAAAATTGAACGACAAATAACTGCTCAATCGATGATTATTTTCCAAAATCTCCGTTTTATTCAACTCATTGCGTTCAAACATATATAAAACACCCAAATACACACGCTGTTTCAAGTACTTACGCAATTTCCAACGAATCCCTGTACCCGTCAAACCGCGAAAAAGAATCCGAGTGCGCTCATTATATTGCGCTTGCACGAAACCTTCCCAAACCCATTCATCAGGCGTAAGTTCATAATTATACCGCAAATGCTGGAATCCATCATTTAAATATTTGGTTTTATCAGCTTGGACAAAATTATATCCTGTAAGTGATAATAAAAAATGCCGATTGTGAATGTATTCCATTTGAATATTGCCGCGCCCAGAAACCAATTTTTTATCAGTTTGATATAAGTTAAATCCTAAATCAGCAAAACCTTTAAACGCAATCGTATCGCCTAATTTGACTCGTTTATCTTCGATATTGACGATTTGAGCAGATAAGGCGCAACTATACAAAAGGCATGCTGTCCAAAGTACTTGTTTGAGTTTCATCGTTGAAAGTTAATTTAAAATATGTTTTATTTGAAATAATATTTTACTCATATAAAATATTTATGATTTTAATGCAATACAATTGGAACGCGGATAACGCGGATTGGGCGGATTTTCACAGATTTTTTTATTTCAGCGAAAACCAAGTCTTTTGCGCTGAAATAAAAAAATCCGTGAAAATCTGCCCAATCCGCGTCACCCGCGTTCCAATTGTATCATAAGCCCCGTAATTTATCTTTCAAATAACCGACTAAAACGCTCAAACTGGGTGTTAAACTGTTATTATTATTCAAAATCAAATCCGATTCTTTCAAATACGGTTCAATAAATTGTTGATAACTCGGCACAATATGGTGTTCATATCGATATAAAACATCCTCTATCGGGTATCCGCGCTCCACTTGGTCGCGGCGAATGCGTCGAATGATTTTCAAATTTTCCTCCGCAAAAACAAATAATTTCAAATTAAATAATGCCTTTATCGCAGGATAATGAAACACAAAAAGCCCTTCCACAACGATAATCGGCGCAGGTCGAAAATATTTCATAACAGGGGTAGCATCCTGATTATTGAACACATATTCCTGTTTTTCAATGATTTCGCCTTTTAATAATTTTTTAATATCTTTTAAAAATGCTTTATCATCAATAGAAGTTGGCAAATCAAAATGTTTATATCCATTGGCATCGACCCATTGTTCGTCGCGCGGTTTGTAATATTCGTCCTGCGAAATCACGCAAAGCGCGTTTTCGGGAAAAAGTTGCCTTAATTGTTTAATCAGCGTTGTTTTGCCAGAGCCAGAACCGCCTGTCACGCCTATAATAAATGGTGTATTGGATTGCATAGATATTAGTAAAAATCAAAGATATAATTTGCAAGCGCAAATTTATCAATAATTTGTAAACATCTTGCCTTGTTTTTGAGTTAAAATCTATGGTTTTGAGCAATTGATGCTTATTGTTGAATGCGATTTGATTTATTTGTTTTAATTTTGGGCAAAAAAATCAAAAGAAGCCCAACATCGTCTAAAAAAAATTTTTTATACGTCGATTCTTGCTATTTTTGCAGCCGCTATGAAAATATTTCACAATCTATCCGAATTGCCTGATTTCAAAAATACCGTCCTTACGATTGGTTCTTTTGACGGGGTGCATACAGGACATCAATCTATCTTGAAACGCGTCAAGGCGTTGGCGGAAGCGGTGAAACTCCCTTCTGTGGTCATTACTTTTCATCCACACCCGCGTTTGGTCGTGGAAGGTGTTGCTGCACCCATCAAATTGTTGACTTTGACGGATGAAAAAACCATTTTGTTGGAACAACAAGGCATGGATTATGTCGTCGTTGCGCCTTTTACAAAGGCGTTTTCGGAGCAATCTCCAGAGGATTATATCGAACAATTCTTAGTTAAATATTTCAAACCTAAATATATTGTCATTGGTTATGACCATCATTTTGGGGCTAAACGCGCAGGAAATATTGATTTTTTGAAAATGAACCAAACAAAATTTGGTTATGAAGTGCAAGAAATCGAAAAACAAGTCATTGACGATATTGCCGTGAGTTCTACGCAGGTGCGCAAGTCGCTGGAGCGCGGCGATGTGGGTACTGCTGCAAAATTATCGGGGCATTATTATTCGTTCACGGGTACGGTGGTGAAAGGGCAACAAATTGGGCGCGGCATTGGCTTTCCAACTGCCAATATTTCGGTCAGTGACCCGCATAAATTAGTGCCGCCGCATGGGATTTACGCTGTTTTTGTTTGGCACAAAGGCATTCGACACAAGGGCATGATGTATCGCGGAGACCGTCCTGTATTGAAAAATTATCATAATGTGACGATTGAAGTCAATATTTTTAATTTTGATAAAGACATTTATGGCGAGACGTTGAAAGTGGATTTGGTCGAATATTTACGTCCTGACCAGTATTTTGAATCGTTAGAAGATTTGGTGGTTCAGTTGGCGAATGATGAAACATCTGCGAAGGAAATTTTGCAAGAGATTGAAAATCAATCGTTTCCGAAAGTGGGCGTTGTGATTTTGAATTATAATGGGAAAGAATTATTAGATAAATTTTTACCATTTGTTTTGGCGGCGCAATATGCAAATTATGATGTAATTGTGGCAGACAATGGTTCAACAGATGGGACGATGGATTTTATCCTCGAAAAAAATTTGGATGGATTGCCCAATTATTATGGACATCAGCGCATTCGGGCGATTGATTTAAAAGAAAATTATGGATTTGCATTAGGTTACAATAAAGCATTGGAGCGTTTGCAGGAAGAAAAAACGTATAAATACTTTGTTTTATTAAATTCGGATGTAGAAGTGCGCAAAGAATGGTTATTGCCTTTGATTGAATTGATGGAATCCGATAATACGATTGCTGCCGTGCAACCTAAAATTCGGGCTTATCAAAAACGAAAATATTTTGAATATGCAGGTGCGGTTGGCGGATGGATTGATGTGTTAGGTTATCCGATTTGTCGCGGTCGGGTGTTTGAAAAGGTGGAAAGAGACCGAAAACAATATGATGACGTGTCTGAAATCGCTTGGGCGAGTGGGGCGGCTATGGTGATTCGGGCTGATTTGTATGCAAAATTTGGCGGATTGGATGCCGATTTTTGGGCGCATCAAGAAGAAATTGACTTATGTTGGCGAATGCGGCGGGCAGGTTATAAGATTATGGTAGAGCCGCGTTCCGTTGTTTTCCATGTTGGCGGCGGGACATTGGAGTATGAAAATCCTAAAAAAACGTATTTGAATTTTCGGAATAATTTATATTTGTTATTTAAAAACGAACCTGTTTTGAAATTAATGTGGTTATTACCCTTGCGATTGATGTTGGATGGGGTAGTGGGAGTTCGGTTTTTATTCAAACAACAATGGAAACAGACTTGGGCAATCGTGCAGGCACATGGTTCGTTTTACAAAAATATTTTCAAATTGATTGAAAAACGCAAAGCCGTATCAGCGATTGTTGAAGCGAATCGCATTGGTGCGCCCAATTTTGGAGGCGTTTATAAAGGTTCAGCCGTTTTTCAATTTTATATTCGTGGGAAGAAAAAATTCTCAGAGTTACTTGCGTAAGGTTGAATCAAGAATTAGGGAACTAAGGATGGATTTTCTTGCAAAAAAATCAAACAAATCCGCCCCATAAGTTAAAGAATCGACAACAACGTTTGGAGGGTTTCAAACCCTCCAAACGTTATACTTTATTGAAAATCAACCTTTTAGCGTGTATTTTTGGGTCGTATAACGTTTGGAGGGTTTTAAACCCTCCAAACGTTGTTGTCGTTCAACTACTTATCCATATCATCCGCGTTCCAATTCGTATCAAAATGAGTTACGCAGGTTCTAAAACCAATACTTTTTTCTTTTTCGGCGCAGTTACAACTGCTGCGGTTTCAATCGGGTGCATCCAGCCATACGTATCTGGAATCGTGCCATTGCGCAAACCTTCAATTTCGGCTTTCAACAACGCAGGAATACTATTCGGTTTCATTTCAGGCACAGTCATTTTAAAATCGCCATATGTAATCTCGCATACGGGCGAAACAACAGCTGCTGTACCTGCCCCAAAAGCGGCTTCTAATTTGCCATTTTTATACGATTGCACTAATTCGTCTATATGTATAGGTCTGACTTCGTGTGGAATACCTTTTGCTTTTAAAATTTTTAAAAAACAATCCCGCGTAATCCCTTTCAAAATTTCCCCATCCGTAGAAGGCGTAATTACTTTTCCATCCATCACGAAAAACAAATTCATTGTCCCAGCTTCATGCAAATATTTATGTTCAAATGCATCCGTCCAGATGATTTGGTCATAACCGCGTTCTGCCGCCAACTTCATCGGATAGAGCGAACCAGCATAATTGCCCGCCGCTTTCGCCTCTCCCGTACCGCCTGCAACCGCCCGAACATATTTTTGTTCGACCCAAAGTTTGACTGGTTTGGCATAATAAGGACCAACGGGACCCGTCAAAATGATAAATTTATACGTATTAGAAGGTCGCACGCCCAACGTTTCATCGGTCGCAAACATAAAAGGACGGAGATATAACGCCGCACCCGGTGTTTGTGGAATCCAATTTTTATCCAAAGCCACCAATTTTTCTAAGGCTTGAACAAAAAGAGCCTCTGGAATCGCAGGCATGCAAAGGCGTTCCGCAGAATGATTCATCCGTTGCGCGTGCATTTCGGGACGCATCAACATGGGGACACCCGCATTGGTTTTAGAAGCCTTCATGCCTTCAAAAAACGACTGCCCATAATGCAACGCCATCAATCCGGGGTGAAAAGACAAATGGCTTAAAGGGCGAATTTGCAAATTTTGCCATTGTCCATCTTTATAATCGGCGACGAACATGTGGTCACTATACGTTTGTCCGAAAGGGATATTGTTAAAATCCACTTTCGACAAATTAGATTTTTTCGCTTGATAAACCCGAATATTGTACTTCATTGGAAAAATTGGTTTAAAAAAATAAAAATTTGATTTTATTTGGTGGACAAGTTAGTTTTGCCGAATGATACAAACTTTTTACAAATTTATATAAATTGTTGGTAAAAAAAGCTGAAATTCGGGGCAAAATTGGGTGCGAATATAATCAAGCTCTTTGCACTTTTACATGCACTAAAAAATACAATACAAAGATTCAATATTTTATTGTAAAAAACAAGTTTTTTTATAAATAAAATTTTACAAAAAATGTTTTTAACCTTTTTATATTAGGTTTTTCAAATGCGTATAATTAAAATATAAAAACAAGTCAAAATAATATATTGCTATGTTAGAATTTTTCGATTATAAAATATTCCAAATTTCCGATACGGAGAAATTTTTAGAAAGTTTGTCGGGCGATGGTCAAAAAGGGATTTTAATTGTTGTTTTGGAAGAAGGATTGCCAGAAGGCATTGTTTTTTTGAAAAAAATATTGAGTTCGATACGTATTTCGTTGGAAACAGACGCGCTTTTGTTGCGCGCCGCGCCACACGGCGTGTTGCCTACGGTGGCACAAATTCGGGGTGTTGCGCCCATTTATCGGGTCTTGATATTTGGCGTTTCGCCGCAGCGCATAGGCTTTTCCTTTGAATATCCTATGTATAAACGATTGATTTTGAACGAATGTACGTATATTTTTGCCGATAGATTATCGCTTTTAGAACCCAACAAACAAGCAAAAAATGATTTGTGGAAACAATTGCAAGGCTTATTTTGAAAATTATGGATAGGAATTGGAACACGGATGAAACGGATTTAGCAGATTTTCACGGATTTTTAATTTTTAAACAAAATTAAAAATCCGTGAAAATCCGCCCAATCTGTGTCATCCGCGTTCCAATTCGTATCTGCCTTCACAGAAAAAATTAATTCAAAAGGCGCGTTTTCAAATAATCACTTGCCATTTTGAAGGCTTCTGCGGTTGCCGCTTTATCAAAATTGGGATTTGACGGATTGGCAAAGGCGTGTTCTGCATCAAAAATCTTAGTTGTTACCGATTTTTCAGCCGATTTCATATTTTTTTCAAAATCAGCCACGACTGCTTTGCTAATCCACTTTTCACGTCCTGCAAAAATACCTAATACGTCTGTCCGCAATGTTTTCAATTTTTCGACTTCTTTGACGGGCATGCCATAATACATGACACAACCGACCGCCCGTTTGCCTTCCAACAAAGCCGATTTCAAAGACCAGCCGCCGCCAAAACACCAGCCAATACTCGCAATTTTCGCTCGGCGACCTGCAAAATCAATCGCGCCTTTCACAATCTGTTCCAAACGCGGTTCTTGCGCCTCTTTCATGTATTTGCCCGCGTCATCTCGATTAGTTGCAATTTTTCCATCATACATATCTATTGCTAAGACATTGACTTGTCCATCCAATTCGTTATACCATTTTTCCGCTTCTTGTTTGATGTAATCATTCAAACCCCACCATTCTTGATAAACGAATAAGTATTTTTTAGATTTAGACTTCGCTTTTAGGAGAAAACCGTTAGCCGTTTTGCCGTCAGGTGTTTTAAAAGTCATCATTTCGCCACCCGTTTGCGAGACAAAAGTGAACGGGCGCGGTTCGTCATGCGACATGCGAAAGGCTTTATTATCTGCCAATAATTGAAAATCCGCTTGATTTTGCGGTTCACAACAAGATTGCGCAAAGGTAAAACTTGGGTTTAAAACCAAAGTGAGGCAACAAAATAGGAGTATTCTATTCATTTTTTTGAATGATTTTATTGAAATAAAGGCGCAAAGTAGTCAAAATTTAGGACTCGGAAAATTTATTTCCCGCGTTTTGCGAGAAATAAGTTGACCTACTGGAATACGTCCCTTTGGGGTCGATTGTTTGGGTATTTTATTCGATGATATTGTCCTCCTTTCCTTACACATCCTTCATAGAAAGCATAATCCGTTTTCTACTTTTATCCAATTCAATAATTTTAACTTCAACGATTTGTTGCAATTTGACGACTTCATTCGGATTGCGTACAAACCGATTTGCCAATTGCGAAACATGCACCAAACCATCTTGCTTTACGCCAATATCCACAAACGCACCAAAATTGGTAATATTGGTGACCAAACCGGGAACAATCATGCCTACACGCAGGTCATCTATCGTGCGAATCCCGTCTGCAAAAGCAAAAGATTTCGCTTCTCCTCTGGGGTCAAGTCCTGGTTTATCCAATTCTTTCATAATATCATTTAATGTTGGCAAACCAATTTTATCATTTACATAACCATTCAAATCAATCGCAGTACGCAATTTTCTATCTGCAATCAATTGATTAACCGTTAGTTGCAAATCAGTTGCCATTTTTTCGACGATGTGATAACTTTCAGGATGCACCGCCGTATTGTCCAAAGGATGCGCCCCATTCCGAATCCGCAAAAACCCTGCGGCTTGTTCAAAGGCTTTTGCGCCCAATCGAGTTACTTTTTTCAACTCATTTCGACTTTTAAACAACCCATTTTCGGTTCGATACAGTACAATATTTTGCGCCAAAGCGGGACCCAAACCAGAAATATAAGTCAATAAATGTTTACTTGCCGTATTTAAATTCACGCCCACTGTGTTTACACAACTTTCCACCGTCCTATCCAAGCTCGATTTCAACATCGTTTGATTCACATCATGTTGATATTGACCTACACCAATGCTTTTGGCATCAATTTTTACCAATTCCGCTAACGGATCCATGAGCCGCCGCCCGATGCTAATCGCGCCGCGCACTGTTAAATCAAGGTCAGGAAACTCGGTTCGCGCCACTTCCGAAGCCGAATAAATGGACGCGCCTGCCTCATTCACCATGAAAATCGAAACAGGTTTATCAAATTTCAATTTTCTAATAAAACTTTCTGTTTCACGTCCTGCGGTTCCATTGCCAATGGCAATCGCTTCGATTTGAAACTGTTTCACCCATTTTTCGACTTTAAATGCAGCATCTTCCTCCTGATTTTGCGATAAATGTGGATAAATCGTATCGTTATAAAGTAAATCACCCGTATCAGACAGACAAACGGTTTTACAACCCGTCCTAAAACCGGGGTCAAGCCCCATCACCCGCTTTTGACCAACAGGCGCAGCCATCAACAATTGACGCAAATTGTTGACAAATACGCGAATCGCCTCTTCATCTGCCTTTTCTTTCGACTTATTTTTAAATTCCGTCTCAATACTCGCCGATAACAACCGTTCATACGCCTCTTTGACAGCTTCCAAAACTTGCCGACCAGACGCATTACTACTATTGACGTACTCATCCGACAAAACTTGAATCACTTCATCCTCATCAGGCGCGATGCTGACACGCAAAAAACCTTCCTCTTCGCCGCGCCGAATCGCCAACAATCGATGCGATGGACATTTGCTTAATAACTCTTCACTTTTAAAATAATCTTTATATTTAATCCCTTCTTCCTCCTTGCCTTTGACCACTTTACAGTGCAACGCGCCTTTCTTTTCAAAGGCATGTCGCACCAATAAACGGGCGCGCTCATCCTCATTCACCCGTTCCGCAAGGATGTCTCTCGCACCTTGCAAGGCATCTTCTTCGGTCGGCACTTGGTCATTCAAATAAGATTTTGCTAATATTTGTACGTCTTTATGTTTTTGACTCATGACTGCATCTGCCAATGGTTCCAGCCCGCGTTCTCTGGCGATGGAAGCGCGTGTTTTGCGTTTTGGCTTGAAAGGCAAATAAATATCTTCTAATTCTGTCAAATTATAAGTATTCACAATGCGTTTCCGCAATTCATCGGTTAATTTCCCTTGGTCATCAATGGATTTAAGGATGGTTTCTCTCCGTTTTTCCAATTCTTGCAATTTTTGGTACTGCGTCCAAATATCCGCGATTTGCACTTCATCCAAAGAACCCGTCAATTCTTTGCGATACCGCGCAATAAACGGAATCGTCGCGCCTTCCGCCAATAAAACCACCGTACTTTCCACTTTTCGGAGGGGCAGATTCAAATCTTTCGCAATGATTTGAAGATGTATGTTATTCATTTTTTTATCATTTATTTTTTTTGAAAAAAAACTTTTAGGAAGGGCGCAAAAGTACATAAAGGTTTTGACCAAGTTTCAAAACTTTTGAGAAGGATTGTATTTTTGCACGTTTTTCGTTTAAAAAGGCTATCTTTGCCATAGAAAACTAAAAAAAATCGCATCATGTCACTCAAAAAGCTCCCTATTGGCGTTCAGACCTTCCTCAAAATGAGGTCGAGTAATTATGTGTATGTTGATAAAACGGAATATGTTTATCAAATTGCATCCACAGAAGGCGTTTATTTTTTGTCACGTCCGAGACGGTTTGGAAAATCACTATTGGTTTCCACTTTAAGCGAATTATTTGAAGGGAATCAGTTGTTATTCAATGATTTATGGATAGCGGATAAATGGGATTGGTCTCAAAAAAACCCTGTAATTTACCTATCCTTTGATAGCTTAGATTATCAAAATTTAGGTTTGGCGGACGCTATTACGGATAAGTTATTGGATATTGCGAAAACCAAAAATATTCAATTAACCAAAAAATCATTTAAAGGTCAATTCAGTGAGTTGATAGCAACTTTATATGCTCAATATGGCAAAGTCGTTGTTTTAATTGACGAATATGATAAACCGATTATAGATTATTTAGAACAATCAGGATTGAAACAGGCAAAAGCCAATCAAAAAACCTTGAAAGCGTTTTATTCGGTTTTGAAAAGTTCTGAAAAATATCTGCGTTTAATTTTTATCACAGGCGTTTCTAAATTTTCAAAAGTATCTATTTTTTCTGATTTAAACCATTTGCAAGATATTACCTTAATTCGGAAATTTGCAAATATTGTTGGTTATACGCAGCATGAATTAGAATTTTATTTTGAAGATTACATTGAATTGTTAATGCGTCAGCGTCAGATTGACCAAGCCAGTTTGTTAGGGCGGATTAAAGAATGGTATAATGGATTTAGTTGGGATGGCATTCATACTTTATATAATCCATTTGGAACGCTTAATTTTTTATACGAAGGCGATTTTCGCAATTTTTGGTTTAGTACTGGTACACCTACCTTTTTATTTCATATCATGCGAAGGCATACTCAATTTACTTTTGAAAATGCCTTGTCAAGTGGAACGCTTTTGGACAAATATGATTTGGATAATTTAGATTTAATTGCACTTTTATTTCAAACAGGTTACTTAACGGTTAAAAAACGCAATTTTGACACGGGTGAAATGGTTTTGGGTTATCCGAACCGAGAGGTTCGAGATAGTATGTACGCCTATTTAATGGATTGTTTATCACCACATTATACATCACAACCTGCTGAAATCACCGTTCAAGATTTGAGTAGAGCGTTTCAACGCAATGATTTAGGGCGCGTTGAAGACATTGTGAATACGCTTTTTTCAGATGTTCCATACAATTTGTTTGAAAAACAAGTGCGCAAAGATTCCAAAGATTTGGATAGATATATTGATGCGGCATTGCTGGCTGAAAATTTCTTTCATGGACTGATTCACTTGATGTTTAAATATTTGGGCGCGTTCATTGAGAGCGAAGTGCATACGTCAAAAGGGCGAGCTGATAGTATCGTTCAAACCCAAACGCATATTTATATTTTTGAATTTAAATTTAATAAAACGGCGGATGAAGCCTTTCAACAAATTAGAGAGAGAGGCTATGCTCGCAAATATAAATTATCCAACAAAATAATTGTTGGTATTGGCGTTAATTTCAATAGAAAAGAACGAGTGAGTGATACTTGGATTGTGAAAGTTTTGGACTAAGATTTTATGCCTATTTCCAAAATAATTTGTACATTTAGACCTGCGTTTATTTTAAAATATAGGATTTTCGCTCCTTGAAAGAATTTTTCACCACAAAAGTACTGCTGTGGTGAAAATTCCATTACTTTTGCCCCATCATGGAAACAATATTGATTTTAGACTTTGGCTCGCAATACACACAATTGATTGCCCGCCGCATTCGGGAATTGAATGTCTATTCCCAAATCGTCCCGTATAACAAAATACCCGTTTTGGACGATTCGATTAAAGGCATTATTTTATCGGGTAGCCCGTTTTCGGTGCGGGATGCAAATGCTTTACACACGGATTTGTCCAAAATTGTTGGTCAAAAACCGATTTTAGGCATTTGTTACGGCGCACAATATGTTGCACAATATTATGGTGGCGTTGTGGAGCAGTCCGATAAGCGCGAATATGGTAAAGCAAAAATTGCTAATATCTTCCGTCGTGACCCCTTATTCAAAGGCATTAAAAAAGGTTCGCAAGTGTGGATGTCGCATGGCGATTCTGTGAAAACGCTGCCGAATGGTTTTGAATTATTGGCGGATACCGATAGCATTCCTGTTGCTGCGTACAAAAAAACGGCGAAACGCGGTGAAACACCCTTATATTGTCTGCAATTTCACCCCGAAGTGACGCATAGTTTGGATGGTGCGACAATTTTGGGCAATTTCGTTAAAAATATTGCAGGTTGCAAAGGCGATTGGACTCCAGGTGCTTTTGCTGAACAATCTATCAACGGATTGCGCCAACAAATTGGAACCGATAATGTCTTGTTAGGACTTTCGGGCGGGGTGGATTCGAGTGTTGCGGCGTTGTTGCTGCATCGGGCGGTTGGGAAACAATTGCATTGCGTGTTTATTGACAACGGTTTATTGCGCAAAGGCGAATTTGAAGAAGTCTTAACTTCCTACAAAGGATTGGGTTTGAATGTAATCGGTATTAATGCAAAAGATAATTTTTATGAAGCGTTAAGCGGCGTTACCGACCCTGAAAAAAAACGAAAAGCGATTGGGCGCGTTTTCATCGAAGTTTTTGAAGCGGAAGCGAAAAAATTACAAGGCATCAAATGGTTGGGACAAGGAACGATTTATCCTGATGTGATTGAATCGATTTCGGTACACGGTCCATCGGTTACGATAAAATCACATCATAATGTCGGCGGTTTGCCCGAAAAATTGAATTTGAAAATCATCGAACCGTTGCGGATGTTGTTCAAAGACGAAGTGAGAAGGGTCGGCAAAGCATTGGATTTACCTACGAATATTTTAAATCGACATCCGTTTCCGGGACCGGGTTTAGGAATCCGCATTTTGGGCGACATTACGCCTGAAAAAGTAGCGATTTTGCAAAATGCAGACGCTATTTTCATGTCAAAATTGAAATCGCATGGACTTTATGACCAAGTTTGGCAGGCAGGAACGATGCTTTTGCCCGTACAATCTGTTGGTGTCATGGGTGATGAGCGCACCTATGAACGCACGATTGCCTTACGCGCCGTCACGAGTACGGATGGCATGACAGCAGAATGGAGTCGATTGCCTTATGAGTTTTTAGCAGAAGTTTCGACGGATATTATCAATCAAGTGCGCGGTGTGAATCGAGTCGTATATGATATTAGCACGAAACCACCTGCGACGATTGAATGGGAATAATTCAATTGAATTAAGAATTAGGGATTTTTAGGAATAAAGTACCGTATTTGTTTGATTTTTTACCAAAAAATCAAGCAAATACCGTCCTTTATTCCTAAAAAAGCCCTAATTCCTAATTTAAATAGCTGCTTTGGGTTTGGGCTGCATCCATTTTTTGCGCAAGCCATGCGGAATGATTTGCCAAACCCTTTCCTATATTTTCCTAAATCTTATGGATGAAAACCTTATTCCCCTCCAAACATAGCTGAAATAGACCGATGTTCGTGCGTATTGCGCAAAGCGCGGGCAAATAGTTTTGCAGTCGAAACCACTTTGATTTTAGGCGTTTGCTCTTTCAACGGAATCGTATCGCAGACGACTAACTCGGTCAATTGCGATTTTTCGATATTTTCATACGCTTTTCCACTCAAAACAGCATGTGTACATAAGGCTCGGACACTTTTCGCGCCTTTTGCCATGATGACTTCTGCCGCTTTGCAAAGCGTCCCTGCGGTATCCACCATATCGTCCACGAGTACGACATTGAAACCTTCGACATCCCCAATCACATTCATTTCTGCAATTTCGTTGGCTTTTTTGCGATATTTGGAGCAAGTCACGAAATCTTTGTCCAAAATTCTCGAAAAATTACGAGCGCGTTTCACACCGCCAACGTCAGGAGAAGCAAATAAAAGATTGTCAATGTTAGAATTTTCCAAATATTGTATGAAAATGGGTTCGCTTTTGAGGTGATCCACTGGAATATCGAAAAAACCTTGAATTTGGTCTGCATGCAAATCCATCGTCATAATCCGATTTGCACCTGCGGCTTGCAACAAATTAGCAATGAGTTTGGCAGCAATCGGGACACGCGGTTTATCTTTGCGGTCTTGTCGGGCGTAGCCAAAAAACGGAATGACGGCTGTAATGTAACCTGCGGAAGCGCGTTTTGCAGCGTCAATCATCAACAAAAGTTCCATCAAATTGTCGGATGGCGCGAAAGTCGATTGAATGAAAAAAAGCATATCACCGCGCACGGATTCGTTGATGACAGGTTGAATTTCGCCGTCACTGAATTTTGCAACTGTCAAGTCACCAAGTTTTTGGTAATATTCGTCGGCAATGCGCTCGGCTAAGATTCGGGAACTCGTTCCCGTAAAAAGTTTGATATTATTGGTCATAATTTTGTACGATTTGACCGCGCAAAACTACTTCAAAAATTGGTTTTTTATAGAAAAAAATCTATCTTTGGAACATAAAAATCAAAAAGACTGCCAATTTGCGTTTGCATAATTATATAAATTATTGAAAATGAACTAATTATATTCTAAATTAAATAATGGAGTCGAAATGCCGATGTTAGGATTAGGCGTTTACGATAGGTATGATAAGGTCGCAGAACACGCGATTGAATCAGCGATTGAAATCGGCTATCGCCTGTTTGATACGGCTGCGATGTATCGCAACGAAACCGAAGTCGGCAATGCGATTCGCAATACAAGCATTTTGCGTCAGGACGTGTTCATTTTCGTTGGGGTTTGGATTTAGGGATTTCGACGATTCCGAAATCGGCTACGGTTCATCGGTTGAAAGAAAATTTTGATGTATTTGATTTTAAGATTGCGCAAGATGACATGGTTTTGATGTGCGGTTTGAATGAAAATTTGCGTGTTTTCGAGGAAGACCCAATGCGCTATTTTTGATAAAATTAAAAACGTATGAGTCTAGGTTTGGGAAACCTTGAAGGTTTCCGAAACCTACTCTTTACGTAAAACGATAAGGATATGAATAAATTTTGTAGTTGATGCTTGTTTTTGGACTTTTGCAGCTTTGTTTGTATATTTGCGGAGTGAAATTCTATGGCTCATTTAAATAAATCGTTGGGAATGGATATTGTTGAGAAAAATTTGCTAATCATAGCAGAATGCATTCGTAAAAATGAATATAAAGAAGTGGAGACGCATCGCTTTGAATTGAAAGATATTTCTGCCAATTGGGGAAATGATTGGTATAAAACCGTTTGTGCCTTTTTGAATACAAATGGAGGCATTATTTTAATTGGTATTAATGATAAAAATAATGCAAAACCACCTTATTATAAATTTACAGGTTATGACAACAGTGATGCCCGAGAAAAGCATTTAAAACAAGATTTGCCTAAAAAATTCAGTGACAAGCATGGAAATATATTGAATTTAGCTCATTATATATCCAAATTTGAGCTTATTGATTTCATGGGTGGCAAAGTAGCTGCTGTTTATGTGGAAGAATTAGCGGATGATGAAAAATACGTTTACTATGAAGGAACAGCATATCGTAGAAAATTGACAGGCGATCACGCCCTGACCTTAGCGGAGATAGAGTCTTTTGAAGAGTTGAAACGCGATATTGTGAATAGTCAAGAATTGTCCATCGTGCCCAATGTACCGATTGAAGTGATGAATATAGATAAATTAAATCAATATATTATGCGTTTCAATAAGGGAAAACGGAAAGGTGAAACGTTGAAAACAGATTTAAACCATGCGCTATCTTTTTTAGTGCGCCAAAATTTTGTTCGTGATATGCAACCAACGATTTTAGGCATGTTGGTTTGTGGGGATTTTGTTGAAAATTATATTCAAGGAAAATGTGAGGTCGATTGTTACGTGCTTGCGCCCCATGTTTCAAAAATAGCACAAAGTAAAGAGGTTATAAATGATAATATTATAGATTTAATTGAACGGAGTTTCAATTTTATTTGGCGTAATATTCAAATAGGTGTTACATATGCGAATGGTGGTACTGCTGAACCTGAATATCCCGAAGCATTGATTCGAGAAAGCATCAATAACGCGCTGGCGCATCGAAATTATCGGAATGATAGGTTCGTCATTATTGAAATTCGCCCCAATGAAAGTTTGATGATTCGCAATCCTGGCATGTTTGAACGCAGACAGCGCATTTATTTGGATACTGATTTGGGTAAAATACGGCGTATTATACCGATTCAAGTGGCTCGAAACCCTAAATTAACGCTCTTATTGAAAATTTTTGATTATTGGGAAGGCAAAGGGAGGGGGCTGACCTCTTTGATAGATGCTTGTTTGGACAACCAGATTGATGTGCCTTATTATGTGCTTTCGGAGGGCGAAATTAAATTATTTATCCCTACAGGCAAGGTTTATGATGAAGAAATGGACATTTGGTTAAGTAGTTTTGCCCATTATATCGTCACAAAATTGGGTAGAATGCCAAGTAACGATGAAAAAGTGATGTTAAGTTTTTTTTATAAGTCAGAACGCTTAAATCACTTGGAACGCTATACGATTTTGCTTACGATGGACAATAATCACAATGAAACCATTGTTGCATTGGAAGAAAATGGATTGATTTTTAAAAATCCGAGTAGTATTGAGATTTATCCAATTTATCAAGTGGATAGAATTTTAATGAAAAAAGATTTTTCCCATGAGTTGCGTACGATTTTTGGGAATGAATGGTTGCTTTTAAAACCTGATTCTCAAATGGTGTTGAATGCGATTTATGTGCATAATGAATTTGCGAGTCAAACAGAAGTGGTAAGCGCGAATCGCATAGGCACTTTTGCTTATTTAAATCAATTCAAAAAAATTGATTTAAATAATTATGAAAGTTTTAAAAGAAAAATTAGACTTATATTTAATCAATTGGAAGACAAGGGTTTTATCGTGCGCAAGGATGGCAAGTCCATAACCGATAAAGGCAAACCTGATTTTAGGATTCATAAACAATGGGTTGCAAAACCGAATTTATTTCAATTGTAATGAAAACGATATACAAAACAGATGTGGTGCTTTTCGGTGGCGGTGTTGCAGGACTTTGGTTGTTAAATCATTTGAAACAGGTCGGCTATTCGGCAATTTTATTGGAAAATGAATCGCTTGGTGGTATTCAAACTATTCATTCACAAGGTGTTATACATAGTGGTTTTAAATATCAAAATAATCCAATCATTGTTGCCCAATTGAAGCAGATGCGCCAAGCATGGATAGATGCCTTGCAAGGTAGCGGAATCGTGCAACTGACGAAAACCAAGATTTTTGCGCAAAAACAGCATTATTGGACGCAAAATAAAACGGTTAATACTGATTTTTATGATGATTTAGTGGGTGATGATTTTAAAAGATTGTCTAAAACCGATTTTCCAACCGTTTTAAAACATCCTAATTATACGGGTCAAGTATTTGAAGCAGCAGAAATGGTTTTAGATATGCCTTCTTTGATAAACAATTTGTATGAAAATGTTGCTGATTGTATTTTTAAAATCAAGGATAAACCAGTTTTTTATTTCAATGAAAACGGTTCTATGAACGCCATTCGTTTAGAAAAGGACACTATAATTGAAGCTCAATTCTTTATTTTTTGCGCGGGCGCGGGCAATGAATCGTTGATGAATGATTTGAAAATCAATTCATTATCATTTCAATCGTTTCAAAAAATACAAAAAAGACCTTTGCATCAAGTGTTGATTCAGAAACCAGATTTGCCTTCTTTTTATGGGGTCTGCGTTTCGCCAGAGCAAGGTGCTTTTACACCTGTCATCATTACGACTCATTATAATAATAAAAAACAAAAAGTTTGGTATTTGGGCGGTGATATAGCAACCAAAGGGGTTGAACGGTCTGAAAAAGAGCAAATTAGCTTTGCCCAAACCGAGATGCAACGATTATTGCCACACCTTCATTGGTCGGACGCGACTTGGACCACTTTGCGCGTAGATAGGGCTGAACCGTTGCAAGCGGCAGCAAGTTTGCCAACAGATGTCTGTGTGGATGTTTGCATGAATGCAATTCAAGTCTTCCCTGTCAAATTTGCCTTGATGCCAGAAGTTGCTGATAAAGTTTTAACTATTTTTAAATCCTTGAAAATCAAGGCAATAGCTCAATCTACTTTACCAAAATTGGATAAACCGACTTTATTAAAACCGATTTGGTTTGAATCATGCAAACGGATTTGACGACAAATATTTGAATTTAAATAACGACAACAACGTTTGGAGGGTTTTAAACCCTCCAAACGTTATCCGTTATATGCCTCCTTTATTCCTACAATTCCTTCTTGCCTGATTCAAATTTTAACCAACCTGCAAAACCATTTTCTAAATGTACCACATTTGTAAAACCATGATTATCAATAAGTTGCCCTAATGCTTTCGCGCTGCGTTTCCCACTCTGACAATACAAAATCACTTTTTTATCTTTTTGAATCTCTGGAATAAAAGTCGTTAATTGACTCAAAGGCATGGATTGCGCTCCTTCCATAAAGCCACTTTCAAATTCGTGCTTTTCGCGTACATCAATGAGTTGAAAGGATTCATTGGATTTCAATTGTTTTAATAAATCGCTTGCGCTTATATTCCGAATATTATTTTGAACGATAGGTTTTATACCACAAAAAATATCGTAATCCACCAATTCCGTGATAGGTGCAAGGTTTGGATTTTTAGAAACTTTCAACACGCGGGTCATAAAACTCGCTGCATCAAATAAAAAAAGTCGCCCAGCGAGTGGTTCGCCCACTCCTGTCAGTACTTTAATCGCCTCACTCGCCTGAATGCTGCCAATAATGCCGGGCAAAACGCCCAAAACGCCCCCTTCTGCACAATCAGGAATCATATCAGGCGGCGGCGGCGCGGGAAACAAATCCCGATAATTCACACCGCGTTCTCCATTCGCCTGCGGATAATTGAACACTGAAACTTGCCCTTCAAACCGAAAAATCGAACCATAAATATTCACTTTTCCTTTGATAACACAAGCATCATTGACCAAATACCGCGTTTGAAAATTATCCGTACCATCTGCTATAACATCATAGTTTTCAATGATTTGTAACGCATTATGGCGCGTTAACGCAATAGGATAAACTGTAATATCAATATGCGGATTGAGTTCCAATAATTTGCGGCGAGCTGTTTCCGCTTTGGATTTGCCCACATCGGCACTATTGTACAAAATCTGTCGTTGCAGATTCGTCACATCCACCACATCAGGGTCAATGATGCCAATGCGTCCAACGCCCGCCGCCGCCAAATACAGCAACATCGGGCTGCCCAAACCGCCCGCACCAACCACCAAAACGCTCCCTTTTTTCAATTTCAACTGCCCTTCCAAACCCAATTCGGGCAAAGTCAAGTGGCGACCGTAACGCAATAATTCTGCTGACGAAAGATTCATAACGAAGACTGAATAGTGAATAATTTTTGCAAAAATAACAAAAATGCGCTTTTTTGAGCCTAAAAATCACCCATTGTAAGTATTTTTTAGTTAATTTGCGCAAAGTTCTGTTCAAAAACACGCTTGAAAGAACCTAATGAGACCAACATACCGTTTACAGTGAAAATTGCAATTACCACATGCTTCGTTACCTTTTTTTATCGGGCATTCTCCCGTTGTTTCTCTCGGGCGGACAACTTATTAACAGCCCTCTTACAAAACCATTTGTTGCAAAAACGCTCGAAAAACCTGTTTTTGTGAAAGATCCTGTTGCGGAGGACGATTCTGCAACGGTCAAATTGATATTTGCGGGCGATATTATGAGTCAATTATTGCAAATTGAGTCTGCTGAAATCGCTCCTGACCGATATGATTTTGAATCGTGTTTTCAATACATGCGTCCTGTTTTGGAACGAGCCGATGTAGCATTGGGCAATTTAGAATTTACGATGCCCGGACATCCGCCGTACACAGGTTATCCCAATTTTCGCAGTCCTGACACTTTTGCCGCCGCGCTTGCACACGCCGGTTTTGATATTTTGGTGACGGCAAACAACCATTCTAATGATGGCGGATTAGAAGGCATCACGCATACGTTGGAAACATTGGACAAAAATCACCTTTTGCACACAGGAACTTTTGCCGATTCGTTCAGTAAGCGCATTTATTATCCATTTATTTTTTACAAAAAAGGGATAAAATTTGCCTTAGTGAATTACACTTTGCACACAAATGGTATCAAAACGCCTCAACCTGCCTTAGTCAATCGTTTAGAAATCGCTGATTTTCAACGAGATATAACGTTGGCGAAAAAAATGAATCCTGATTTTATCATTGCTTTTGTGCATTGGGGCGTTGAATATCAGTTGCATGAAAATGAGGAACAAGAAGTTTTATCAAAGTTGCTGCATCGGGCGGGCGCGGATATGGTGGTGGGTTCGCATCCACATGTCGTGCAACCGATTAAAATGATTTATGAAAAATCAAAACCGCAATTGACCGCGTATTCTTTGGGCAATTTCATTTCGGCGCAGCCTTATGAAAATACAGAAGGCGGTATTTTGTTTGAAGTGGATGTCAAAAAGGCTCGCGGCAAAACGAATATTATTGATTATCGTTATTTGCCCGTTTTGCGATACACGCCGACTGGTGCGAAAGGCAATTATTTTGCCATACCGATTAGTGCCTATCAAGATACGATTCAAAATATTTTAAATATGTCGTTATCTGAAAGGATTAAAATGCACACTTTTGCCCAAAACACCCGCGCACGATTAGATAGTTTTGGCATAAAAGAGCGTTTATTAAACCTTAAAACGTTAATGAAGCATTTTTGAAATAGGATGCTTATGATTTCAAGGATTGGAAGGATTTTTTTGAGTTTTTCAATCGGAAACACCTTTCCAATCTTTGAAATCATGAGTGAATATGTTTCGGAAACCTTCAAGGTTTCCGAAACATACCCTTTTTACAGAACAATATTTTGCCCTCGAAAAGCACTGCGTAACATGAGTGTCCTACATCAGTTGGTAAACTAAACTTTCGTCAATTTTGAAACTTGAACTGAAAAAATCTTTCCAATCTTTGAAATCATAACCATCCTATTTCAAAAAAAGCGAAATCCGTTTGGGACTTCGCTTTAAAATACAACTATGAAATAACATTTTTTTGTAAAAAAAACCTTATTACCAGCTCATATCATCCTCCTCCTCCAAAGGTTTAGATGCTTTTACCGTAGCAGCGACAGGCGTAACCGTCCCAATGTTAGGATTCGGCAATCCCTCCGTCCCATCCATAACAGGGCGTTCACGGTCTTCTTCTGCCCCGTTTCGCGCTTCAAACTCCTCTTGACGGCGCGCAAACTCATCATAATCGTACTGAGGCATCAGTTCGGTTTTGATGTGATGGATTGTTTCCTCCAACGATTGAATAAAACGATTGAAATCCTCTTTATACAAGAAAATTTTGTGACGCTCATACCCGCCGTTAAAATTTTTGGTACTTTCCGTTAAAGTCAGGTAATAATCCTCTCCTTTCGTTCTGCGAACGTCGAAAAAATAGGTTCTCCGTTTGCCCGCACGCATTTTCTTTGAATAGACGCTTTCAAAGCGTTTGGAATCTCTCTCGTTACTCACCGGAACAACATTTTGATGAACGAAAATTTTTCAATGACAGAACAAATGTAGCAGTTTGTTTGTAACCACAATACTTTTTTTCAAAAAAATCGCTAAACCATTATAACATATTTTTTTTGCAAACTTGCAATTTATTCAAAATCAAATCTTTATGCGCTTTTAGCAAATTATAAATTTTTTTTAAAAATATTACAAAAATGCTTCAAAATGCACAAAAGCAGCTTCGTTTTACACTGATACAGCCGCTTTGATAGCAGGATGTGGGTCATAATTTTTCAAATTAAAATCGTCATATTTGAAATCAAAAATATTTTTAACCGCAGGATTGAGTATCATTTGGGGCAAATCTTTCGGTATCCGAGTTAATTGCAATTCGGCTTGCTCCAAATGATTCAAATAAAGGTGCAAATCGCCAAACGTATGAATAAATTCACCCACTTCTAAATCGCAAACTTGCGCTATCATCATCGTCAACAACGCATAAGAGGCAATATTGAACGGCACGCCCAAAAACGCATCCGCAGAGCGTTGATACAATAAACACGATAATTTGCCTTCACTCACGTAAAATTGAAACAAACAGTGGCATGGAGTCAACGCCATTTGTTTTAAATCGCCTACATTCCAAGCATTGACAATAATACGCCGAGACGTAGGATTTTGCCGAATCGTTTGAATGGCTTCTGTGATTTGGTCAATGGTTTCCCCATTTTGCGTTGCCCAACTGCGCCATTGTTTGCCATAGATGGGTCCTAAATCGCCTTTTGCATCTGCCCATTCATCCCAAATCCGCACTTTATGTTGTTTGAGGTAGGCAATATTGGTGTCGCCTTTTAAAAACCATAACAACTCATGTATAATGGATTTAAGATGTAACTGTTTGGTTGTCAATAGCGGAAAGCCTTTTGACAAATCAAAACGCATCATGTAACCAAAGGTACTGATAGTGCCAGTACCCGTTCGGTCTTCTTTTTTCACCCCATTTGCTTGAATGTGGCGCAATAAATCATGGTATATTTTCATGTATGTTCGATTTTACCCGTATCTTCAAAAGTACCCATGCGACAATATTTATTAATGCGCAATTCGATGCGTTCATCGGGGTCTAAATGTTTTAATTCTGCCAAAGCGCGTTTGATTTGCGCTTTCAACGTTGCCGCCATCGCTTCGGGCGCGGTATGTGCGCCGCCCAGTGGCTCCCGAATAATCCCATCAATCAACCCAAAAGAATACATATGTTCTGCGGTTAATTTGAGGGCTTCTGCCGCCTGCTCCTTGTAATCCCAAGAATGCCAAAGAATCGACGAACAGGATTCGGGCGAAATCACCGAATACCAAGTATTTTCCATCATATACACGCGGTCGCCCAAACCAATCCCAATCGCTCCGCCTGACGCACCTTCGCCAATGACAATACAAATAATCGGCACACGTAATTGAGCCATTTCAAATAAGTTACGCGCAATCGCCTCTGCTTGACCGCGTTCTTCGCCTTCCAAACCAGGGTTTGCACCCGGCGTATCAATCAAACAAACCACAGGAATATTAAACCGTTCCGCCGTTTTCATCAGCCGCAAGGCTTTTCGATACCCTTCGGGATTCGCCATCCCAAAATTGCGATATTGGCGCATCTTCGTATTAATGCCTTTTTGATGCCCAATCATCATCAACGTTTGACCATCCAAATCCGCCATGCCGCCGACAATCGCCTTATCATCGGAAAAATGACGGTCGCCATGTAATTCGATGAATTTTTTACACATTTGTTGCACATAAAACAACGTGTAAGGTCGTTCCGGATGCCGCGACAATTGGACTTTTTCCCAACCCGAAAGATTATCATAAATATCTTTCAGTTTATTTTTAATTTTCGTTTCCAAATCGGTGATGGAAGCCGTGACATCAATATCGCCTTGTTCGGAAATCTGTTTTAGTTTATCCAACTGCTCGTACAGCACTTCCAACGGTTTTTCAAACTCCAAAAAGACCATTATGGGTAAAGGTTTTATGCAAAAGTGACTCAATTTTTAAAAAAACTATATTCCAATAGCTCCTTTTTTCGAGTACAAAAGTACTATTTTTATGCAGACAAAAAAAAAATTATTTTTTTTTAAAAAAAAAGCAAAAAAAACTTGCACAGTATTAAAAAGCATATTACCTTTGCATCGCAATTGGAAGCAATAGCAAATAAAATGTAAGAAAAAGGTCTGGTAGCTCAGTTGGTTAGAGTACATGCCTGTCACGCATGGAGTCGCGGGTTCGAGCCCCGTCCGGACCGCTTAAAGCGCAATTCATTGAAAAACAATGTTTTGCGCTTTTCTGTTTTTAGAACCTTTCTAAATAAAAACAAAAATTCACCGACTTCTTTTCTCCTTTTTACAAAAAAGCCTACCTTTGTTGCAGATTTTCAGTAATATTTTTTACCTTTTAAAAAATTTTAAAAAAAATGAGTGTTAAAAATACAGATGCACCTGCGGGCAATCGCTATTGGATGCTATTCGGCATTTCATTAGCCGTCATGATTGGTTTATTATGCACCCGCCCAGAATGGTTTTGGGTCGTTTTGCCGTTTGTCTGCACGTACTTCGTACAAGCGATGGATTGGCTTTGATAATCAACCGATTGGTATCGAATCAAGGTCGGCGAGGTTGCAACCTCGCCGACCTTTTGGATAGGTTCTTTCAATTGAATTACTTAATGGAATTCATTGATAATCAACTGATTGGTATCGAATCAAGGTCGGCGAGGTTGCAACCTCGCCGACCTTTTGGATAGGTTCTTTCAATTGAATTACTTATCCGTTTTCCAATTTATACTTTTAAAACCTTATTTTAGCATAAAAGATTGGATAAAAGCGTTTAACATAGCATGAAAAAATTTATCCTATTCCTCGCATTCACTCAAAGCATTGCCGCAAGTCATGCTCAATTGCGCTCCCGGAAAGTGCAGTTGGAAACCGTCACCGTTAACGAGGAGTTTCCAACAACGTATCGGGAACGGACTTTTATCAAAGGTTTGGCTGGATTTGTCAATAATATTGACCAATTAGTCGGTTCGCTCATCCTGATTGACCCTCAACATAAATCAAGTGTCTTGACGCGCTTCGTCAAACAGGGCAAACCGCCGATTGTGACGGCTTCCACTTCGGATGTGATTTACAATTCTAAAATTGACAATCGTTTCAAGGCGAATGGTTCGTATGCGATTGCGTCCGCGTCCGTGAAGGAAAATTCGGTTTATGAAGTGGTCATTACGGATATTGGCGTTGCGTTTTTGCCCGAAGATTATATTCCCTATTTGGATATTTGTAAAGCATCTACCAAAGTAACGCCCGAAGTCAAAAAACAAATGTTTTACGTGCGTTCTGCCAAATTAACGACGGTTTTTACCCGCGCTTTTCGCAAAAATGAAAAATCAGCGATTGTGACAGGAACGGTTTTTTGTCTCGGCGGCGAAGTGTATAGCAGTGCTGACCAATTTAAAGTAGATTATATCGTGTCGGTCGATTTAGTGAGTTTGGAACATTTATTAACATTGCAAAATTGCAACGATTTAATCAATCATGAGGAATTGAAATTGCGCAGTGCGGAACAAGCTACTGCTTTGGAACGCGCCAAAGCCGAAGAAGCCCGAAAAGCCCGCGAAAATGAATTGAACGCGCTCAAAGCGGAATTGGAAAATTTGAAAAAAATATTCGCATCGAATGCCGATAATTCCAAAGTTTTGCAAAAGCAATTGGATGATGCACAAAAAGATATTACGAAAGCGAATGATGCGTTGCAAAAAGCAGAGGCAAAATCAAAATCATTAGAAGCAGTAGCACTAACTGCCAAAACTAAATCTTCAGATGGGGAAAAATTAATCATCACGGTTAAAAATCAAGAAGGCAAAGATAATGTATTGGAAATCAAAAATTTAGATGAATTAAGTAAGGAAAAATTGAAAGCATTGGGTTTTGATGTGGATGCGTTGCCGAAAGGCAAATAGGACACGAATTGAATGAATTTTCACGAAGTTCGATATAAATTTCGTGAAAACTCGTCCAATTTTTCACCGTTTACTAAAAATACGGTCATGGATTTCTGTTTAATCATCCTGCGCTGATAACGGATTAGAAAAAGGTAGTGGATGTAATCCAGCCAATTTCAATAGAGAACGCAAATTAACAATTCCAATACGATTTAATTTGAATGGGTTTTAAGCCCAATTCTTGCATGAGCTGGGGTAAAGGAATCGCTTTTAATTGAAATAATTCTATCATGTATTTAACGCGTTCATTTCTCAATGCTTCATCCTCATTCGTGAGTTGTGATAATTCATCATATGCTGCGGGCGGCAACTTTATCTTGCAAAAAAAAGAAAACTATCGGCACAGTTCAATCGTTTAAATACGCAAGAAAATAAAGGTGTGATTGGCAACCAAGAAGCAACGATTGCACGCAATGGCTTGAATGATTCGTTGGTAAGCATGATAGATGGTTTGGAAATTGAATAGTAGTCGGGAAATTTATTTCCCACTAAATGCAAAAGTCGTCGAGATTTTAAATCTCGACGACTTTGAGCCGTGTCTAAAGCACCACAGTTGCCTCTATTTCCACCAGCATCTCTTTATCAATCAAACCTTTCACTTCTACCATTGTTGTTGCAGGGCGAATCTCGCCGAACATTTCCCCATGAGCGCGTCCGATTTCCTGCCAATCTTGAATATTCGTTACATACATACGCGTCCGCGTAACTTGTTGAATATCACCGCCTAATGCTTCAATGGCTTTTTTAATTTTATTTAAAATACATTTCGTTTGCTCATAAGCGTTGCCCATGCCAATGATTTGACCATCCTCAACAGCCGTCGTACCTGCGACTT
>JAAFJT010000179.1 GCA_013298955.1 Chitinophagales bacterium | reverse complement strand
GAGCGTTCTGCGTTCATTACGAAGCAAGAACCCGCGATTGGCAGTGCGCCCCTGCCGAAAGGCACGCCTATCAATGTGGTGTTGACGCAAAATAGACCTTTATCTTGCCATTAGTCGTGCAGTTGAAGATAAATTCAAGCACAACTTGCGGCAAGTTTGAAACTGGATGCAAGTTTATTTTACCAACGGGTGTAAGTAGTTGAAGTTAAAGAGTTGACAAAAAAAATTCTGACTAAAGTATTTATTTTCAAGGCATTATAACGTTTGGAGGGTTTGAAACCCTCCAAACGTTGTTGTCGAAATGTTGATTTTCAAGGTATTATAACGTTTGGAGGGTTTGAAACCCTCCAAACGTTATAATGCTTTGAAAATCATTTTTTTAGTCAGCATTCTTTTTTGTCGATTCTTTAACTACTTAGTTGATTATAAGCATGATTTATTTTATTTCTTTGGAAAATTTTTAATGTATTGCTCCAAATCGGCATGAATTTTTTGATACAGTTCACTATTTTTAAATGCCGTATGAGCGAGTAAGACATTTTCAATGGAAAATTGTTTTTTGTGCTTTAAATATTTGTTCATATCATCGCCTATTGCTGTACTTAAACCCCTTATTTGTTGTTCTTTTTGTTTTATTAACATCAAACAAACGGGTTTCATAAACATTAAAACAACATTATCTTGAATCGTATGTCCTTGTGCAAAAAGATAGGTATTGTCTTTTTGTAATCCCAAATGTCCTAATTTTTTAGCCAGTTTTGCAATAAAAGGTATTTCCGAAGGAAACTTCATTTCAAGTTCTTGTATTTTTTTAGCAACGCGCTCCTTTAGCCCAATAAACGCTGTTGCAAATTTTTCTTCGACATCCACTTTATCCAATATTTTGACTGTATCGCAAAAATCAGAAAGGGGAAATAACTTATTATCTTGTTTAAACGCAAAATGAACAGACCATAAAAAAAGGTCATAAATATATGCTGAATATATTTTTAAAACACTCTCTAAATCAATCAGTTTCGTATCATTTTGAGTTGCTTGCACACAAAGTTGATGCAAATTAGCACTGTAACAATACAAATTTTCTATCGAATAAGCATACGTTTGAAAAATAAATGGATTGCTATTGATCCTTTTAGACATTTCAGTGGTGTTTTGCAACAGATAATCATAATCACTATCTACACAAATCAGGCAATGTGTACCTGAATGTCTGTCTAAAGCAGCCAATTTACCTTTTTCAAACCCATTTTTAACGGGTAATTGTATATCAAACGAAATTATATTTCGCTCGAAAGGAGCTAACACATTGCGCCAAAAAACAATATCATCATCGCTTTCGATATAAACAAGTACTCTTTGAGGCGCGGCTTTGGGTTCCAACGCCGAAAAAGCAGCCATATAATCCGAGTTTAAATAATCTAATAAGTCTGAAGGCGGCATGATTTAGCTGTTTTTTGTTTTAGATGAAACCATTAAGTCCTTGACATTCATCACTTTATCGCGCCATCCTTCCATAATCACCGCAGGCGAATGAGTTGCCAAAATGATTTGAGCCGCAGGATTCAGTTCGCGAATGTATCCAATTAACTTTTTTTGCCAATCAAAATGCAAAGAAACTTCTGGCTCATCCATAAAAAGAATGGCAGGTTTATTATCTTGTACCAGCACAGTTAAGAGAATCACTAAAATTTGCTTTTCACCTGATGATAATTGATATGCCGTCAATTCGTCTTTGCCCGACAAAAACATGATTTCATTTTTGTCTTGATTGATTCGTTTATCCGTTGCATTAAAAAGATTATCTATAATTTCGAGGAATCTATCTTGTTTTTTTCTAATTTTTAATATTGCTTCGTTTGCATTAGGTTTGTTTTGGCGAATGATTTCAAACGCTTTTTTTCCGATATTGAGCTGAAAATCCAAATATTGTTTTTGCAATTTAAAAATATCCCTATCTAATTCGGTTCTTACACTTTCATCAGGTCGCTTGCCAGCATCAAGTATTTCATTGTCAAAGGTACTGATGATACCAATTTCTAATTGTTGATGTAAATCTTCTAAATCCATTCCCATGTTTTTAAAAGAAGTAATACCTAGTTTAAACTGAACTGAGTTTGTTTTTTTTAAATCATCACCATGTTCTGCTTTAAGTTTTTCAATGGCTTTTTCGATAAATATATCCGTTTTTGCTTGGATTTCAAAGTTTTTAATTGTGTCCCTATTATTCAAAAATTTAAACTCAATAGATTTATTATTATCAAATTTAATAATTACTTCATCCACAAGCCCGTGAAACTGCTTATGTAATTTTCCCACTTGAAGCAAATTCGCAACGCAACTCAATATCGTACTTTTGCCACTCCCATTAATGCCCGACAATATATTTACATGAGGATCCAATTTCCAATCCAAATCAAATTTATTCCATAATCCTTTGATTTTGACGCTTGATATGCAATTAATATTATTCATTTTAGTTGATTGATTTTTTTTTAGTAATGCAAAAGTACGCTTTTTTTCGCCCGTTCTAAAATATCCTGTATGAGAAATCAAAAAATTAGGTGCTTTTTTTTTAAAAAAAAAACTTGCGGCAAGTTTCAAACTTGCCGCAAGTTATCTTCCATAAAATATTGATAATCAATTATTTATCTGAGGTAAATATAGAACTCGTGTATTCCCGATTCATCCGTGCAATATTGTCAATGCTGATTTCTTTCGGACATTCTGCTTCACATGCACCGACATTGCTGCAAAAGCCAAAGCCTTCGGAATCCATTTGTTGCACCATATTTTGCACGCGTTTCGCGCCTTCGACACTGCCTTGCGGCATCAATGCCAAATGCGACACTTTCGCCGCCGTGAAC
>JAAFJT010000178.1 GCA_013298955.1 Chitinophagales bacterium | reverse complement strand
AGTGAATGCACGATCAGGTGCGTACCGCCGACCGACAGGTTTCTGAGCTGCCTACCCGGCAGTGAATTTTTCTGGTCGCGCCGCTCGACCGATTCGCACTTTCTGAGCTGCCTACCCGGCAGTGAATGCCGAGCGGCAGGGCGAAGATCGAGCGGAACATTTCTGAGCTGCCTACCCGGCAGTGAATCCGAAGCCGTGGTGGCGCTCGCGCACGCTGCTTTTCTGAGCTGCCTACCCGGCAGTGAATATTCCGAGGCACCACGGCACGCCAGAGATAGTTTTCTGAGCTGCCTACCCGGCAGTGAATCCACATGGCTGCAAACCCCGGAATTTACTGGATTTCTGAGCTGCCTACCCGGCAGTGAATATCATGCACATCACCCTCTCGCATCTTCGCCATTTCTGAGCTGCCTACCCGGCAGTGAATCTTTTTTTCAGGGTGCTGGCCGGTGTGCAGTATTTCTGAGCTGCCTACCCGGCAGTGAATTCGAGTCATCGGCATGCAGGGCACGGGCTTGATTTCTGAGCTGCCTACCCGGCAGTGAATGAGTTGGGCACGGCTGGCCGTCACCTTGTGGATTTCTGAGCTGCCTACCCGGCAGTGAATCAAGCAACCCTCGCAGCGCGGGTCCGTGGTAGTTTCTGAGCTGCCTACCCGGCAGTGAATAAGTGCAGCGCAGCGTGCAGTGCCTGCATTGTTTTCTGAGCTGCCTACCCGGCAGTGAATTCACCACCACATCAGCCCAGTGCATCCCCCGTTTTCTGAGCTGCCTACCCGGCAGTGAATTCAGGCATTCGCCGGCTTGAACCACATCGCGTTTTCTGAGCTGCCTACCCGGCAGTGAATGGGTCACCGCCGATTCGATCGCGCCGAGCCATTTTCTGAGCTGCCTACCCGGCAGTGAATTGATGCGGCCAGTGATTCGCTCGCTGACAGTCTTTCTGAGCTGCCTACCCGGCAGTGAATACATCAACGAGGCGCTGTACCTGTTCCAGATTTTTCTGAGCTGCCTACCCGGCAGTGAATAGGGACAGCATCTTGATTGCCGGCTCGTCAATTTTCTGAGCTGCCTACCCGGCAGTGAATTCGAAGCAGATCGACGCGCTGATTACCTGCAATTTCTGAGCTGCCTACCCGGCAGTGAATGTCAGAAATGGGCATGGATGTTCCTGTTTGCTTTTCTGAGCTGCCTACCCGGCAGTGAATCATCGTGTAGCTCAGGAGGTCGTCGTGGCGGTTTTCTGAGCTGCCTACCCGGCAGTGAATCGGGCGATGGCGTGGGCTGGCGAGGTTGGGGTTTTCTGAGCTGCCTACCCGGCAGTGAATTGCTCAAGATCGACAGCACCCGTGCGACGTCTTTTCTGAGCTGCCTACCCGGCAGTGAATTCATCGATGGCTTCCGGCCACGCAAACCACATTTTCTGAGCTGCCTACCCGGCAGTGAATCAACGTGGGCGGTAAGTGGCGGGCGCTGATCATTTCTGAGCTGCCTACCCGGCAGTGAATCGGTGGTGCCGCAGGTGGCCCGCGAGGTCTGTTTTCTGAGCTGCCTACCCGGCAGTGAATACAAAGCAGCAAGCGGGCATCCGCTGCCAGATTTTCTGAGCTGCCTACCCGGCAGTGAATATACTGACGATATCCACCGGACCGGCGTTGATTTTCTGAGCTGCCTACCCGGCAGTGAATAAGATCCATTGCTCTAGCTCAGCACGGCCCGTTTTCTGAGCTGCCTACCCGGCAGTGAATGCCCACGTTGAGGATTGATGCCATTGATACCGTTTCTGAGCTGCCTACCCGGCAGTGAATTGCGCGCCCAGGCCAGCGCGGCCGCTTTGGTATTTCTGAGCTGCCTACCCGGCAGTGAATGCCGCACGGCCCTGCACCCGACTGAATGGCCTTTTCTGAGCTGCCTACCCGGCAGTGAATACGCTCAAGGGCGGCTCCAGCTCGTCCACCCATTTCTGAGCTGCCTACCCGGCAGTGAATGTTCCGTGGCACTTCGCCACGGATCTTCGTCTTTTCTGAGCTGCCTACCCGGCAGTGAATGATCTTGCGCCACTGCACGACGTAGCCCATGCTTTCTGAGCTGCCTACCCGGCAGTGAATCGCTGCATGAGGTCGCGCAGCGCGCCATGGACTTTCTGAGCTGCCTACCCGGCAGTGAATTGAGTTCGTCCGTCGTCATGGCCCGGCACTCTTTTCTGAGCTGCCTACCCGGCAGTGAATCTGATCACCGCGTCGTAGATGCCGTCCGGCGTTTTCTGAGCTGCCTACCCGGCAGTGAATGTTGACCTCGAAGATGAGCTGCAGCCGGCGCGTTTCTGAGCTGCCTACCCGGCAGTGAATTCTGGAACAAGGTCATCACCGACTACCGCAACTTTCTGAGCTGCCTACCCGGCAGTGAATCAGCAGTACCTTGTGCCGTGCAAGCGCCGCAATTTCTGAGCTGCCTACCCGGCAGTGAATAAGCCTGCGGCGTCGTGTTGGAAGGTCGTCATTTTCTGAGCTGCCTACCCGGCAGTGAATGGTTCTGTTCTGGCGTGGCGGCGGGGTCGTCTTTTCTGAGCTGCCTACCCGGCAGTGAATTAGCCCTGCACTCCCAGTGCAGTCAGGCGGTCTTTCTGAGCTGCCTACCCGGCAGTGAATCAGCAGTCCGCACAGACCACCACATCCAACACTTTCTGAGCTGCCTACCCGGCAGTGAATACCAGCGCGATCAGCGGCGTGTTGATGTCGCATTTCTGAGCTGCCTACCCGGCAGTGAATCCCTTGTTCTCGCGGTCGGTGATGCGCTCGCCTTTCTGAGCTGCCTACCCGGCAGTGAATGATTTGTCCCGCGGCGAAGGCGATTGCGAGCATTTCTGAGCTGCCTACCCGGCAGTGAATAAGACAAAAACGCCTGCAAGTCCTTGATCCGCAAAGGATTTTGCCACAACGCCGCGTCATGACCCAAAAGTTCAGATCACTCGTAAGTTGTTGATTT
>JAAFJT010000177.1 GCA_013298955.1 Chitinophagales bacterium | reverse complement strand
TTATGACAATATAGGTAGGCAATCCTAATGTATTATTTTGAGCCTTTATTTATCCATTTTTCAGATAAAAGGACTCGAAAAGGGCGCAAAATAGACCTTTTTATAAACTCAAACGCGTTCCAATGCGCTAATGAATCCGTTCATACCCACACAACGAATGGTCAAAGATTCAACAGGTTTTTCCATCGAAAAACGCCCATTAATATCCGTCATCACGCCTTTTGTGACCATTTCATCAGGAATTAAGGCAACAAAAGCAATTGGATCGCCTTTTTTAGCCACGATGATTCCATTCAAATACGATTGTGAAAACGTTTTAAAAAAGATAAAAAACAAACAAAAAAGAGTTGAAAAGAAACGGGGTTTAGAAAACATACAAGTTTTGTTTTAAGATTTGCAAATAGACGTTTTCATTAAACGCATTTTTATTCGTTTTATCATCAATAATGGACTTGAAAACAAAAAAAGAGTACCTTTGTAACATTATTCATTCATCAAAATCATAAGAAATGGCGAAAAAATTAAAAAAAACAGTAGAGGAGCGTGAAGCAAAAGCATGGCGTGAGGGTGAATTGATAGAATCATTCAACTTAACACGCATTGTCACGCATACAACACCCTTAATGAAAGAATTGTTAGACGTTCAAGTACCAGAATTAAATACTGGTGAACAATACAATTTCGATAGATTATATAATAAAGTAGTTCGACATATTACAGGTTGGAATGAAGAAGATTTAAAAATAAAATTCATCGGGCCTATCTTAGAATTAGGTCATCTGACGGATGATGATATTGTATTGAGTTATTTCGATAAAACCATTTCAGAAACCGTTGATAATATTCGATTAATTGTCAAATCTGATTTTATGTTGGCAAAAGGGATTCTTGATGTCGTGAAAACACCTTATTTTCATTTTCAAGAGTACAAACCTTACAAAAATCCATCAGGTGATTCGATGGCGCAACTTTTAGCAGCATTTCTCATTGCGCAAGCAAAAAATAAAAATGGGAATCCAATATATGGGGTCGATATTATTGGAGCGAATTGGCGTTTTGTAACGATGGAAGGGCGAACCTATTGCATTTCAAAGGCTTATGATGTAACAGATAAAGAAGATTTATTATGTATTATTTCAATTTTGCGCAAATTTCGTTGGATTTTAGAAACTCGATTAATGGATTAAAAGAAAAGCGCGTCCATTGTTACCAATGAACGCGCTTTTGTGAGGAAAAAACATTATTTGTTTTAAAACCGATGTTCCACCTCTGCGACAATTTGTGCAATGCCTTCTTTCAAATCCATTTTTGCTTTCCAACCCATTGAATTCAGTTTAGAAACATCCATTAATTTACGCGGCGTACCATCAGGTTTAGATTTATCTAAAATTATATCTCCTTGATAATCAACGATTTGTTGAATTATTTGAGCCAATTCCAAAATCGAAACGTCCTCCCCTACCCCAATATTGACTAATCCTTCTTGATTATAATTTTCCATCAAAAACAAACACGCATCTGCCAAATCGTCTGCATGTAGGAATTCGCGTTTCGGCGTACCCGTTCCCCAAAGCGTTACATTTGGGGCATTGCTTTTCTTGGCAGTGATGAATTTGCGAATCAAAGCAGGCAGCACATGAGAATTTTGTAAATCGTAATTGTCATTCGGACCGTATAAATTGGTTGGCATGACCGATATAAAATTACTACCATATTGCGCCCGATACGCATCGCACATCTTGATACCCGCAATTTTGGCAATCGCATACGGCTCATTAGTCGCTTCCAACAAACCTGTGAGCAAATATTCTTCCTTCATCGGTTGCGGAGCCAATTTTGGATAAATACAGGATGACCCTAAAAACATCAATTTTTGCACTCGGCAAATATGCGCCGCATGAATGACATTTGTTTGAATAATTAAATTTTCGTATATAAAATCTGCTCTGTATAAATTATTTGCGACAATACCACCCACTTTTGCAGCAGCTAAAAAAACCACATCAGGGCGTTCTTTGCGAAAAAAATGCAGCACATCCGCTTGATTGCGCAAATCTAATTCAGCCGATTTGCGAAACACTAAATTGGTATATCCGTCCGCATGTAGGCGGCGCAGGATGGCAGAACCGACCATGCCGCGATGTCCTGCTATATAAATTTTATCCGATTTATTCATTATTTTTTAATCCTTGCTATAATCATTTCCTTTTGCTTCTTCAAAATTTTTACAATCTCTTGTAAATCATCGGATTGCGTTGCAATATAGGCGCGACTAATCTCATATTTTAAATCATTCAGCACCACAAAAAACCACATCCGTCCATGTATAAAACAGCCATAAATCGGATAATCATCTTTATTCAAGGCTTGCGTTGCCAGCATCAAGGCTAATAATTGCCCTCTGCCGTCTATCTGTTTTTCCCCTTCGGGCTTATACTCGTGCATGAAAAAATAAGGATGCGTCGGTTCCGTCTCGCCTTCCGCTACCATCCAATCCGCAAAACCATACAAAGTCAAATGCTGTACACTTGCGGAAATATATCTTTCAGAAAAGGAGTTACAACGATAGTTAGGCAAATCGAAATCCACCAAATCTAAAATTTTAGATATAAATTTAATTTGTAATTCCGCCTCATTCCACCCATCTATAAATGGCAATGCTCTTTGGCGCAATTTATCCAAAAAAATGAGCTCCGTTGAATCCACAATCGTTGTAGCAGAGAGCCAATCTGCAAGAATAGACATATTAGGTTGCGCTGATAAACCAATTTCTCTATAAAGATCTTCCCTTTTCCAATATTTAAAAGATTTTTTCATAGTTTTAAAAACTTTTAGATTTTGAAGGCAAATTTAATGCAAAAAAGCATACGAAAAAAATTTTGTATGCTTTTTTGCTCCTTCAATTCAAATCAAAACTATTCATATTGATTTCTGACCTCAAAACCTGCGTCTTTCAACAATTTTTCTCTTTTGAACAATTCAACATCTGCTGCAACCATTTCGG
>JAAFJT010000176.1 GCA_013298955.1 Chitinophagales bacterium | reverse complement strand
TTGTGTTGGCAGCGACTTACTCTCCCACGTTCAGGGACGCAGTACCATCAGCGCAAGCAGGCTTAACTTCTCTGTTCGGAATGGGAAGAGGTGGATCCCCGCCGCTATAACCACCAACAATTCTTTCGACATACCCTTTAACGGGCATAGAATCGTTTGCTCTTATAAAAGTTTCTTGACAGAAAACCGAAAAAGTAGTATCTTTAACAACATAAAGAAGGTATATCTATAATTAGGACAATTCAGCAAAGTATTTAATTCAAAAATTAAAAAAAAGAAAGCTGTCGGGCAATTAGTATCACTCGGCTACATACATCACTGCACTTCCACCTATGACCTATCAACGCAGTCATCTTCTGCGACCCTTCAACCTTACGGTATGGAATACTCATCTTGAAGGAGGCTTCGCGCTTAGATGCTTTCAGCGCTTATCCCGTCCGAACACAGCTACTCGGCACTACACCTGACGGCATAACCGATACACTGGAGGTTCGTTCAACTCGGTCCTCTCGTACTAGAGCCAACTCTTCTCAATATTCCTACGCCCACACTAGATAGGGACCGAACTGTCTTGCGACGTTCTGAACCCAGCTCGCGTGCCGCTTTAATGGGCGAACAGCCCAACCCTTGGGACCTTCTCCAGCCCCGGGATGCGACGAGCCGACATCGAGGTGCCAAACCTCCCCGTCGATATGAGCTCTTGGGGGAGATCAGCCTGTTATCCCCGGAGTACCTTTTATCCTTTGAGCGATGTCCCTTCCATGCGGAAACACCGGATCACTTTAGCCGACTTTCGTCCCTGCTCGACACGTCTGTCTCTCAGTCAAGCTCCCATGTACTAATACGCTCTACGCATGATTACCGACCATGCTGAGGGAACCTTTGCAAGCCTCCGTTACTCTTTCGGAGGCGACCACCCCAGTCAAACTGCCCACCACACAATGTCTCCCGTGAGGGATTAGAACCTAGATGCAAAAAGGGTGGTATTTCAACGTTGGCTCCTCCATGACCAGAATCACAGACTCAAAGCCTCCCACCTATCCTACGCATCTTGCATCCAAGCTCAATGTGAAGCTACAGTAAAGGTTCACGGGGTCTTTCCGTCCCAGTGCGGGTAATCGGTATCTTCACCGATGCTTCAATTTCACCGAGCTCACGGCTGAGACAGTGCCCAGATCGTTACACCATTCGTGCAGGTCGGAACTTACCCGACAAGGAATTTCGCTACCTTAGGACCGTTATAGTTACGGCCGCCGTTTACTGGGGCTTCAGTTAATTGCTTCGCTTGCGCTAACAACCTTCCTTAACCTTCCAGCACCGGGCAGGTGTCAGACCCTATACTTCATCTTACGATTTGGCAGAGTCCTGTGTTTTTGTTAAACAGTCGCCTGGGCCTCTTCACTGCGGCTCCTCGCGGAGCGTCTCTTATTCCGAAGTTACGAGACTATTTTGCCTAGTTCCTTAGCCGTGAATCACTCGAGCGCCTTAGGATATTCTCCTCGACTACCTGTGTCGGTTTACGGTACGGGCGGTTTTGGCCTGAAGCTTAGAAGATTTTCTTGAAAGCATGCTTGGAGGCATTATTGATCTACCCCGAGGGGCTTCTCATACTATCGTGTTTCAGCTCAAGAAGCGGATTTGCCTACTTCTCTCAAAGCCTACGCACTTTAACGGGCACATTCGTCAGCCCGCAGCCTTTACGCGTCTTTGTCTCTCCATCGCAGCCAAAATCGGTACAGGAATATTAACCCGTTTGCCATCGGCATCCCCTCTCGGGTTATCCTTAGGTCCCGACTAACCCCAAGCTGATTACCATGGCTTGGGAACCCTTAGTCTTGCGGCGATAAGATTTCTCGTCTTATTTATCGTTACTCATGCCTACATTTGCTTTTCATGAACCTCCACCGAGTCTCACGACTCGACTTCGCTGGCGCATGAATGCTCCCCTACCACTGTATATTCGTATATACAATTCCGAGCTTCGGTATACCATTTATGCCCGATTATTTTCCGCGCAAGAACACTCGACCGGTGAGCTGTTACGCACTCTTTAAATGAATTGCTGCTTCCAAGCAAACATCCCGGCTGTCTCTGTATCCTCACATCGTTTGATTCAACTGAATGGTAATTTAGGGACCTTAGCTGCGGATCTGGGTTGTTCCCCTCTCGCGCCGTGACCTTAGCACCCCGGCGCTCACTGCTCCGCTACGAATATGGCATTCAGAGTTCGTCAAGGGTTGGTAGGCTTTGACACCCCCTAGCCTTATCGGTAGCTTTACCTCCATATTCTTTCTTACGAAACGCTGCACCTAAATGCATTTCGGGGAGTACGAGCTATCTCCGAGTTTGATTAGCCTTTCACCCCTACCCTCAACTCATCCGAAAACTTTTCAACGTTTACCAGTTCGGTCCTCCAGAGGGAGACTATCCCCCCTTCAACCTGGTCAAGGGTAGATCACTCGGTTTCGCGTCTGTTCCTACTACCTAACCGCCCTATTCAGACTCGCTTTCGCTTCGCCTCCAGACCTGAAGTCCTTAAACTTGGTAGTAAGAAATAACTCGTAGGCTCATTATGCAAAAGGCACGTGGTCACATCCGAAGATGCTCCCACCGCTTGTAGGCGCACGGTTTCAGGGTCTTTTCACTCCGCTCTCGCGGTTCTTTTCACCTTTCCCTCACGGTACTGGTTCACTATCGGTCTCTCGAGAGTATTTAGCCTTGCCGGATGGTGCCGGCAGATTCAGACAGGATTTCACCGGTCCCGCCTTACTCAGGATACTAACCACTTACAGCTTTTTTACGAATACGGGGCTATCACCCTCTGCGGCTATCTTTTCCAAGATAATTCTTCTTTAAACTGCTCGCTTCTGTTAGTCCTACAACCCCAACGTATAAATACGTCGGTTTGGGCTCTTCCGCGTTCGCTCGCCACTACTTGCGGAATCATTATTATTTTCTCTTCCTCCTCCTACTTAGATGTTTCAGTTCAGAGGGTTACATCCATTACGGTGATATGTCTTCAACATATCGGGTTGCCCCATTCGGACATCTACGGA
>JAAFJT010000175.1 GCA_013298955.1 Chitinophagales bacterium | reverse complement strand
ACACGATTGTCACAGGACATTTCGCGGATGCGCAACAGGTGAATGCTGTTTTAGGCGGAAATGTGGTGGATTTGGAAAAACAAAATGCGACGTTGGGCGGAACGGTGGTGGATTTGGAAAAACAAAATGCGACGTTGGGCGGAACGGTGGTGGATTTGGAAAAACAAAACGCCGATGCAAAAGCGCGTTACGCGTTGTTGCAAGCCGAACAAGCGAATTTGGATAAATTGTTTAAAAACTTAGCGTCCGAACATGGAAACTTGCAATCGGAATATGCAGACTTAACGAAAATGCACCAAGTGTTAGAAGCTGATTATCAAGTGTTAGAGAAAGATAGCGATGTGTTGAAGTGGAAAAATGCGGATTGGGAAAAAGCACATCAAGATTTGATGGCGCAACATGAGGGCTTGCAAGGACAATTCCAAGATTTGGAAAATCGACATCAACGGCGTAAAGCGAAATTTGCGGATTTAGAACGTTCACACGAAGATTTGAATGCGATTCATAATACGTTACAAGCGGATTATCAACAACTTGATTCAAGTCATCAAGATTTGAATGCACAACATGGGGTGTTGAAAGGCGACTTTAAGGCTTTGGATACGCGGCATGTGAATCGGAAATTGCGTTTTGCGGATTTGGAAAAAGCACATGAAGATTTGACGGCGCAACATCAAAACTTGACGGTTGGCGTTCAAAATACCGATGCGGATTTGAAGGATTGGAAACAGCGTTATCAAGAGTTGGAAAATAAACATAATGAGTATGTGGTTCATTTCCAAACACTTGAGCGTTCTGCACAAGAAAATCATGGGGCTTGGGATGCGAAATATCATGGTTTGTTTGATGAATATGCGCAGTTGAAAAATTATCATCAAAATTTGACCAACAATTTTGGTGAGGTGGAGCAAGCAAAAACGGCTTTGCGGAATGAATATGATGGGTTGCAAAAGGAGTATAATACGTTGAAAACAGTTCAATTAGATTTGAAAAAGAATTATGATGCGTTGAATACGGAATTGGGCGATTTGAAACATGACCACACGATTGTCACAGGACATTTCGCGGATGCGCAACAGGTGAATGCTGTTTTAGGTGGGAATGTGGTTGATTTGGAAAAACAAAATGCTGATGCAAAAGCGCGTTACGCGTTATTGCAAGCCGAACAAGCGAATTTGGATAAATCGTTTAAAAATTTGCAAGCGGAATATGCAGACTTAACGAAAATACACCATGTATTAGAAGCTGATTATCAATTGTTAGAGAAAGATAGCGATGTGTTGAAGTGGAAAAATGCGGATTGGGAAAAAGCACATCAAGATTTGATGGCGCAACATGAGGGCTTGCAAGGACAATTCCAAGATTTGGAAAATCGACATCAACGGCGTAAAGCGAAATTTGCGGATTTAGAACGTTCACACGAAGATTTGAATGAAATTCATCATGCGTTAAAAGCTGATTATCAACAACTTGATACTCAACATCAGGATTTGAATGCACAACATGGAGTGTTGAAAAATGACCTTAAGGATTTGGATACGCGGCATGTGAATCGGAAATTGCGTTTTGCGGATTTGGAAAAAGCACATGAAGATTTGACGGCGCAACATCAAGATTTGGCTACGCAACATCAAACGTTGACGGTTGGGGCGCAAAATGTGGATGCTGATTTGAATGGTTGGAAACAGCGTTATCAAGATTTGGAAAATATTCATAATGAGTATGTGATTCATTTCCAAACACTTGAACGCAGTGCGCAAGAAAATCATGGGGCTTGGGATGCGAAATATCATAGTTTGTTTGATGAATATGCGCAGTTGAAAAATTATCATCAAAATTTGACCAACAATTTTGGTGAGGTGGAGCAAGCAAAAACGGCTTTGAACCTTGAATACGACGGTTTGAAAAAAACGTATTATGGGTTACAAAATGAATACAATACATTGAAAACAGCGCAATTAGATTTGAAAAAGAATTATGATGCGTTGAATAATGAATGGGCAGATTTGAAACAAGACCATACGATTGTAACGGGACATTTCGCGGATGCGCAACAGGTGAACGCGGCTTTGGGCGGAACTGTGGTTGATTTGGAAAAACAAAATGCGGCTTTGGGCGGCAATGTCGTTGATTTGGAAAAACAAAATGCGGCTTTGGGTGGCAATGTCGTTGATTTGGAAAAACGAAATGCGGCTTTGGGCGGAATCGTTGTTGATTTGGAAAAACAAACGGTGACATTGGGCAGTAATGTCGTGGATTTGGAAAAACAAAATGCAGACGCAAAAGCGCGTTACGCATTATTGCAAGCCGAACAAGCGAATTTGGATAAATTGTTTAAAAACTTAGCGTCCGAACATGGAAACTTGCAAGCGGAATATGCAGACTTAACGAAAATACACTATGTATTAGAAGCTGATTATCAAGTATTAGAGAAAGATAGTGATGTGTTGAAGTGGAAAAATGCGGATTGGGAAAAAGCACATCAAGATTTGATGGCGCAACATGAGGGCTTGCAAGGACAATTCCAAGATTTGGAAAATCGACATCAACGGCGTAAAGCGAAATTTGCGGATTTAGAACGGGCGCATGAAGATTTGAATGCGATTCATAATACGTTACAAGCGGATTATCAACAACTTGATTCAAGTCATCAAGATTTGAATGCACAACATGGGGTGTTGAAAAATGACTTTAAGGCTTTGGATACGCGGCATGTGAATCGGAAATTGCGTTTTGCCGATTTGGAAAAAGCACATGAAGATTTGACGGCGCAACATCAAAATTTGGCTACGCAACATCAAACGTTGACGGTTGGGGCGCAAAATGTGGATGCTGATTTGAACGATTGGAAACAGCGTTATCAAGAGTTGGAAAATAAACATCATGAGTATGTGGTTCATTTCCAAACACTTGAAATGGCTGCACACGAAAATCATGGGGCTTGGGAAACTAAATACCGCGATTTATTTGATGAGCATCATAATTTGAAAACGTATCATTTAAATGTCTCTAACAATTTCCGCGATGCAGACGCTGCCCGCGAACAATTGAAAGAACAATTAAATGCGTTGGAACAA
>JAAFJT010000174.1 GCA_013298955.1 Chitinophagales bacterium | reverse complement strand
GGCGCGGTGGTTACAAAAGTGGCTTTGAATCGTTCAAACATCGTTCCTACTCGACAGTTAACATCTTGATTTTCAATTAATTGTCTAAGAAACGCAATGATAAAATCACTGGTATTGGGTACTTCGATGCGATGTCCACTGGCGATACACAAACGAGATTTGAGGCGTTCATTCGCGTCTATTGACGGATTAGCGTGTGCATCACCCCTTTTTTTAGAATCAGCTCCTCGCGGAATGGTATCTGCTGGTATTGTTTTTTTAGAACCCACCTTGCCGCCTCTCCCCGATTCGAGTGGCACGTCTAACACAAAACTTCCGCCATAACAGGCATCTATCATCGTCAAAACGTGTTGCAAAGGCATCGCCTCCACCTTTCGCGCAAAATACGACGCACTTAAATGCGTTTTATGATTCCGTCCCTGTGCGTCTGTTGGAACCATAAACGCTTGTTTATTGGTTGGTTCAAAATCACCATGTCCTGCGTAAAAGAACAACGTCCGAATCATCGAATCCTGTTGTTGTTCCAAATCGTGCAATAACGATTGCATTTGGGCTAAAGTAGCGTTATGCGCAATGAAAATTTGTCGAAATTGATACCTTTCGTGTAGAACCGATGCTAAACTATCGGCTCCTCCGATTGGATTGCCCAATCTATCATCGTCCGTCTCCAAAGAACCCCAAGTATTGCTATCTTGATAATCATTATTCGCCACGAATACCGCTTGATAGGGTATCGCATCCACAGGATTGGGATGGCAATAAATCACACATTCATTTATTTTTTCAGCAGCAGCATTGTGAGCGATGACGCGTAACGTGTTTTTGCCCGATTGAAAGTCGAGCAACGTCGATAAATCCGCCTCAAAGGTATTGTTCGGGAACGATTGCGATGCTACAATCGTTCCATTCAGCATCCAAGTAGCGGTTTTCAAGGCGCGATGACTGGAAATATGGGCTTTCATCGTCGTATTGAAGGGAGTCATGCTGCCTTTGAAGGGCATGTGAACGACGATTTCCAATTTTTCACCGATTGCCAATAAACCCCAACCTTTGTAGGTGCGCACCCAAGCCAATTGTTCCGAACAAGGTTGCGCCTCCAAAAAAGGTTCGTCTTTGCCTTCGTAGGCGATGTAACCCGCTTTATTGATGTAATGCCACTGTCCATTTTGCTTGACGGCTGCCAATCCTTCTGAAAAACGAGTCACTTCATCGTAATGAAACGGGATGACCACCATGCCATTCGGATTGATAAAACCCCATTTCCCGAATTGCCGAACTGCTGACAAACCATCTGAAAACGGGTGTATATCATGGATTAAATTTTCAGTTAAGTCTTTGCCTTGGTGAGACCCTTTTTCCGTACCGCCTTTGTACCAATAAAGGACTTTCCCTGTGCGGTCGATGTAGGATAAGTTGGGCAATGTGTCCGAAACGACTGCCAAACCTTCCGAAAAACGCCCGCCATATTTGCGTTTCAACGGTGCAGAAATCACCTCATGGCGCAACGTATCGATGTAAGCAATGTCACCTTGTTTGGTGATAGCAGCTGCCAAACCTTCTGAATATTCCTGTACGAAAGCATAGGGCGTACTCATTTCTGCGCCTAATGTATTGATAATGAATGTTTTATTATCTTGAGCCACACCGCCTGTCCAACTGCTGTTAAAAGGACGCACGCCTGCATATTGACACATAATGGATTCTGCGCCAATTGAGTTGATAAAGCCCCAAACGCCATGTCGTTTGACGGCGGCTAAACCGTTTTGAAAAGATTGCCCTGCTTCATATTCGCCGCCAATATAACGCGATTCATCTTGGCGAAACCGCCATAAATGGGCATTCAAGCGTTTCCCTAACTGTGTTTCCTGTACCAATGCCATCCCTTGCGACATCGGATACGCATAAAGATAACTGTCTGATGATAAACGCATTTGTTTATCCAAAAAATAATATTTGCCGCCTTTTCGGACGACAGAAGTGCCTTCTGAAAAGGGTGTAACGCTTTCATAAGTCGAAGATGGAGCCAGAAGCCATGCAATATCTTGCGCTTGCAAATCGGCGTAAAAAATTGATATACAAATGATTAGAATTAATTTTTTCATTTTGCTGTTTTAAAAAAGTAAAATAGATTTTTTTGAATTAAGTAGTTGAATTTAAAGAATCGACAAAAAAAATACGTGCTAAAAAGTTGATTTTCAAGGGTGTATAACGTTTGGAGGGTTTGAAACCCTCCAAACGTTGTTGTTGATTATTTAACATTAGCTACTTAAAATTTGTAGTATTGTTGTTAGGATTTATTTTAAGGATTTTATCCTTAAAATAAATCCTACAAAATCCCAAAAATCCTAATTCAAAAATGATAACCCAAATTGATTTCTACCCCATGATAAGGTGTATTTTGCGTCGGCAAATCGTATGCTGCCCACAGATACCATTCATTTTCAACCTCTTGGGTAAAAATGGGCAGTTTCATCAAACCAACTTGGACTTGCACCCGATTCGCTGTATTCCAACCCATGCCCATCCACAAATTTTCCATAAGTGTCGTGCGACAACTCAATTGTGCATATAGTGGATAATGATTATCAAGAGAATTATTATCCGTACGGAGATAGCGCATTGCAAGGCTCATATTCACATTGGAGAAAAAACCGCGATTGGGGTTTTCTTCTTTTCTGCCTGTTTCTTTGTTGAGAGTGAAGTTGGGTTTATAGCGTTTCCATACAAGGGCTTGACAAAGCAAATTAAATTCGGTAAAATTCTTTTTTTTAAATGTATTAAACTGCTCATTTGTAAAAAAACGATTCATCCCCAATCCGATATAACCTCTTTTCGTATGCACCGCCGCAGTACTTACCCCAAAAGATTGAAAATGGGAATTATAATGCTCTATAGCAATGAGTAGGTCGTCACCCGATTTTGATATTTTGGAATCATATGGATGTTGATAATTTAATTGAATAGGATTGAGTCTGGAGTGGGTGAACCGATAATTGGCTCCAATCAAGAGTCGCCAATGCTCCTCAATTGACCGTTCAGCACTGACATGTAGAAAGGGCGAATTGAGTTGTACGATTTGCAAATCTTGCTGCATGATGCCGCCCCCAATT
>JAAFJT010000173.1 GCA_013298955.1 Chitinophagales bacterium | reverse complement strand
TATAGTTAGTAATTTTATAGAAAAATATAGAAATTACTTTGTGTAGTGAGCTATGCAGCTACTTTCACTGGACTTACTCGTACGCCCTCTATCCCCTTCGCATCAAATGCAGTAGGGACTTCCTTTTTTAGAATATTTGCAGCGGCATTGACATCCGCATTAATCGTTTCGCCTGTTGAAGCCCGAAACAACCCTCTATAAATGCGTTTTCCTTGATATTTAGAATGGTGTCGAATGGCTTCTTGGTCTAAAAAACTACATTTGGATGTGTAGCTTTCCTCACGAGAAACCACTTCAATCCCAATCAATTGGCATTTGTAAGTGAGCATTTCAATGAAACGATGGTGTGGAATTGCAACGAAATTTTGATTATTGATGGTGCCAATGTTTATTTTTTGTTTCCAGCCCTTATTTTGACCGATGACAATCTTTGAAACATTGGTTTGTTGCAGGTATGTGACCACTTTTCGACTTGCTTTGTGCAAGTAATCTTTGACTTTGTTGTTCCGTTTTTGGGTTAACTTTTTAACCTTTTGACTCTTTTTTTGCTGAATTTTCGCTCCTTTTTTGGTTGAATGAAAGGGTAACTTTTGTTTTAATTGAGAACCTTTTTTATTATAAAATTGATTCATTGATTTGAGTGGATTTCCATTGATAATCAAGGGTTTATGACCCGTGTTGGTGACCACAGTAGCCAAATTACTCACTCCAAGATCAATGCCTGCCAATCCGTCACTTTGCACCGGTGGAGCTTCCACCGCTTCATAAACCATTTCGATCCGATAGGTTTTGTCATTCAAAGGAATGATTCGGACTTCATTGAGGTCTTTAAAAGTCGTTTCAAACCGAATTTTCGTTTGACTTAACACTAAAAATCCTTTTTTTAATTCACCATGATGAATGGATTGCGCCGAATATTTGATTACAAACCGACCATCCCATTTCGGCTTATAGGAAGGCGGATTGGGACCGGTTTGAAAACGTTCGGGATGCGCTTTGTAGGCTTTTAATGCCGCAAAAAAGGAACGATAATTTTGATCTAATAACTTCAATGTTTGCTGAGAGACCTTTGCAGGCAAGGCTCTATAATCGGTTTGATTCGACGCTGCAAAGGTTTTTGCCAACTTTTTGTATGGAATATAGCCCAAACCTTGTTGATAATTTTGACGTTGAGCGTATAAACCTGAATTATAGAGATTTTTAGACAAAAAACATAAACGGTCGCATTCAGACCAATCAGGGTGTCCCCGAGCGATATGGATTTGTTTTACTAATTTCATAAGGGACTGTTTAGGGAAGCAATTAATTTTTCGGTTTGTCTTTTACTGCGCCGTTGTCCGTATAAACGAGCCGCAAAAGAGGTCACTAATGACACAAAATCTTCCATTAAATCCGCTTTTTCATCTTGGGGTGGGTTCAAAATTTCAAGGCTTCGGTTTTGTTGCGCCAAGAGTTTTTCGATGTAATTCAATCCGAAGCGCGCCAAGCGATCCGAATGTTCCACCACAATTACATGAATGTTGGGATCCAATAACAATTTTTCCAATTTCGGGCGTTGATCATTCAAGCCACTTCCAATCTCTGTAATCACTTTTTCCACTTGGTATCCTTTTGCATTACAATAACTAATCAATCGTTCTTTTTGACGTTCTAAATTCGCTTTATTTTCCGAACTCGACACGCGGGCATAAATCCCAACCTTCCGTTCGGCGATCGGGGTATCCGCTATAATCCACAAACGATTGGTTGACGTTCGTTCAACCCGCAATTCCCCTGACTTCACTCGATTCCAAATGGTTCGATAACTGAGTTGGTGTAAGCCCGCATATTCACTTATTTTGTATTTCATGGCACAAAGATAAACACACTTTTCTATAAAAAAAAATTTTTTCTAATTTTTTAAAAAATATTTTTTCTAAGAATACGTTTTTTTACTATAAATTTACTATTCATTTCTATAAAATGAATAAAGATTTATAATACTCATCCAAGTTTTGGAAAAGCAACTGACGAAACCCAAAAATAAATCCAAACGAGTTCTTTTTTTCGATGAATTACCCTGGTTTAATGCTCCAAAATCAGGTTTTTTAGCCGCGTTTGACCATTTTTGGAATGCTTGGGCATCTAAGAAGAAAAATTTAGTCGTGGTGATTTGCGGTTCTGCGGCATCTTGGATGATTCAAAATATTGTCCGAAGTAAAGGCGGATTGCACAATCGGATTACGCGACGGATTCGATTAATGCCTTTTAATTTGTACGAAACGGAACTTTTTCTTAAAAATCAATACATTCACCCCGATCGTTATCAACTCTTGCAATTATATATGGTCACAGGCGGGATTCCGCATTATTTGAAAGAAATGAAACGCGGTGAAAGTGTTACACAAGCCATTGATAGGCTGTGTTTTACAAATGATGGTTTATTAAGTAATGAATTTAAGAATCTTTATTCGGCTCTTTTTGGCAACTCCGAAAAGCATGAAGCCCTTGTAAAAGCACTCGCTAACAAACCAAATGGCATGACGCGAAACGAAATCGTAACAACGTGTCAATTATCTTCAGGCGGCGGGTTGACAAAATTGTTAGACGAGTTATTAGAATCGGGTTTTATTTCAGAATCCATTCCATTCAACAAGACGGTCAAAGATAGTTTATACAAATTAAGTGATGAATTTTCGTTATTTTATCTGAAATTTATGGATAATAGCAAGGCTTTTGGTGCAGGCACTTGGCAAAGTCGTTCTCAAAGTAGCGGGTGGAAAAGTTGGGCAGGTTTGGCTTTTGAAAATATTTGTTTGAAACATATTCCACAAATTAAAAAAGCTTTAAACATTTTGGGTGTTTATTCCGAGCAATCGGCTTGGCGATACGCGCCGAAAGACAAAACGACGGGGACGCAAATTGATTTGCTGATAGACCGACAAGATAATTGTATCAATCTTTGTGAAATGAAATTTTCAATGACTGAATTTGGGATTGATAAGCAATATGCGGAAAGTTTGAACCTTAAAAAACGCATTTTTTTGGAGCAAACAGGTACCAAAAAAACGATTTTTATCACGATGATAACGACTTTGGGCGTGAAAATCAATGAACATTATCTCAATACCACTCAAAATCAACTTAAAATGGAGGCTCTTTTTGAAAAATTATAGTCATGAGT
>JAAFJT010000172.1 GCA_013298955.1 Chitinophagales bacterium | reverse complement strand
AATCCAATCAAAATCCAGTATCTTCGCCTTTTAAAACAAAAAAACAATCATGCTATGTACGCCTTAAAATTATTTCAAGACTCAAACTTTGACGAAATGTCTTTAAAAGCGATACAACAGTATCATACCGAAATTCATAAAATTAAACGCCTTTCCAAACAAGATTCTGAACAAGTGTTGCGTAAAGCATTTGCACGGTTGTTAGAAGCGTTTGCCACAAAATATAATTTGACGCTGCTCGAAGAAGTCTCTTTCCGAACGCCTGCTAAAAACTTGATTCGTTTCGACGGCGTACTCAAAAATGAGTTGTCCCTCGACTTCGGACATTGGGAAGCAAAAGCGCGTGTTGACCTCGAAGACGAGATTCGTAAAAAATTTAATAAAGGTTATCCTAAACAAAATATTTTATTTGAAGACGGGATTCAAGCCGTTTTGTATCAAGATGGCGAGCGGGTTGCGACGGCAATCATGGCAGAACCCGACGATTTAAACGCCCTTTTGCAACAATTTTTTGCTTACGAAACCGCAGAATTACGCGATTTTAAACAAGCGGTTGCCGATTTTAAAAAAGATGTGCCGACCATTGCAGATAGTTTGCGCAAGATGATTCAAACTCAAAGTGTTGAAAATCAAGTATTTATAACCAAAAGACTTGATTTTCTCGCCATTTGTCAACAAGCAATTAATCCCGATATCGGATTCGACGAGGTGGATGAAATGTTGATTCAACATATTTTGACCGAACAAATTTTTATTGCCGTTTTCAGCGATGATCAACTTGTCCGTGAAAATAATATTGCACAAGCATTGTCCGCCGTCGAAAATACGTTTTTTAAAGGCGCGTTCAAACGAAATGTTTTAGATAAGATTAAAAATTATTATGAAGTCATCGCGGCGGCGGCGCGACGGTTTCAAGGGCATACCGAAAAACAGACTTTTCTTAAAAAAGTTTATGAAAATTTTTATAAAGCGTATAATCCAAAAGGCGCGGATAAACTCGGCATTGTCTATACGCCTTCTGAAATTGTGCAATTTCAAATTAAAGCAACGGATTATTTGTTAGAAACGCATTTTGGCAAAACTTTATCCGACAAAGGTGTGCAAATCCTCGACCCCGCGACTGGCACAGGTACGTATATTTGTGATTTGATTGATTATTTGAATCCGCGTCATTTGTTGCATAAGTTCAAACACGAATTGTTTGCAAATGAGGTTTCGATTTTGCCTTACTACATTGCGAACCTCAATATTGAATACACCTTTCGGAATAAAATGGAACATTATGAGTCTTTTGACAATTTATGTTTTGTGGATACGCTCGATAATGTGAGTTCATTGGGATGGACAGGCAAACAAATCGATATGTTTTCGCTGTCGGCGGAAAATGCCAAACGGATTAAAATTCAAAATGAGGCAAAAATATCGGTTATTATTGGCAATCCGCCTTATAATGCCAATCAAATGAATGAAAATGATAATAACAAAAATCGCACGTATCCGTTTATTGACAAACGCATTAAAGAAACGTTTGTAGCGCGCAGTTCGGCGCAGAAAACCAAAGTCTATGATATGTATGCCCGTTTTTTTCGTTGGGCGATAGATAGATTAGATGAAAATGGCGTGATTTCGTTTATTACAAATCGGAGTTTTATTGACAGTCGCACGTTTGATGGGTTTCGGGCTTGTATTCAACAAGATTTTAATGATGTGTATATTGTTGATTTACAATCAGATGTGCGGGCAAATCCTAAAATTGCAGGAACCACTCATAATGTTTTTGGGATTCAAACGGGCGTAGCGATGCTGTTTTTGGTCAAAAAAAACGCGCTAACGTCGTCGAGGTTTAAAACCTCGACGACGTTGAATTCCTCGTTGAAACAACCTAACGCGCTAACGTCGGCGAGGTTTAAAACCTCGACGACGTTGAATTCCTCGTTGAAACAACCTTGTCGCATCTTTTATCATGCGGTAGATGACTTTTGGACAAAGGACGTAAAATTAGATTATTTGCGCGAAAATGAATTTCAAACCCTTGATTTTCAAAAAATTATACCTGATAAAAATAATAATTGGATCAATCTTTCGGAAGATAATGATTGGGAATCGTTGATGCCTATTGCGAGTAAAGATAAAAATGAGAAAACTATTTTTGGATTTTCAACCTTAGGTGTTTCGACAAACCGCGATGAATGGGTTTACGATTTCAATGAGCAACATTTGAAAAATAAAATTCAATTTTTTATTGAAAAATATAACAATTTTGTTTATCAGAATGATAATTCTTGGAATACAATTATTAAATGGAGTGAAGTTTTGAAAAGCGCATTTAACCGAAAATTTACTATAAAGTTTGATGAAAAATCAAGTATGCAATCAAATTACCGTCCTTTTATTAAACAATTTTATTATTCTGAAAACAAATTAAGCGATAGATTGACTCAAAATCATTATGATATATTTGGCAAAAAATTAGATTTACCCAATATTGTAATTAATGTAAATGTAAACAGTAAAGATTTAAGATATTTTGCATCCAATAGAATTTCTGATTTGCATTTTTTAGGTGATAATCAATGTTTACCGATATGCACCTACGACGCAAACGGCAATCGCCAAGAGAATATCACCGATTGGGCATTGGAACAGTTTCAGCAACATTATTGTCATTCCGTAGGAAACTCGATTACAAAAGAACAAATTTTTTACTACGTGTACGCCGTGTTACACGCGCCCGCGTACAGGAGCGCGTATGAAATCAATTTGAAACGCGAATTTCCACGCATTCCGTTTCATGCAGATTTTGAAAAATATGCTGCGTTGGGCAAACAATTAGCGGATTTACACATTGGTTATGAAACGGTCGCGCCATTCACCCTTCGGAGGGTTGACAACCCTCCGAAGGGTATTGTAACGTACCTCCCGAAAGCCAAGTTAAAAGCCGATAAAACCAATCATTGTATCGAAATAGACGAAATAACCCAATTATGTGATGTTCCAGAAGCCGCTTGGGATTATAAATTGGGGAATCGAAGCGCGTTAGAATGGGTTTTAGACCAATACAAACCGTCAAAACCGTCTGACCCGACGATTGCCGCACAATTTAATACCTACCAATTTGCGGATTATAAGGAACATGTGATAGATTTGTTGATGCGCGTGTGTCGCGT
>JAAFJT010000171.1 GCA_013298955.1 Chitinophagales bacterium | reverse complement strand
TTTTTATAAATGTTTTTTTTGAAAAAGAAAGGTGCGCAGCACCGCAACATTGGTAGAAAACGATTGACCAATTCATTTCGGAGCGCGTCGCACCGCAACATTGATATATATGTTGCGGTGCGACGCACCTTCCAAACGCGGGTGTGAATCGTTTTGCTACAAATGTTGCGGTGCTACGCACCTTCCAAACGCGGGTGTGAATCGTTTTGCTACAAATGTTGCGGTGCTACGCACCTTCCAAACGCGGGTGTGAATCGTTTTGCTACAAATGTTGCGGTGCTACGCACCTTCCAAACGCGGGTGTGAATCGTTTTGCATCGTTTTGCTACAAATGTTGCGGTGTTACGCACCTTCCAAACGCGGGTGTGAATCGTTTTGCTACAAATGTTGCGGTGCTGCGCACCTTTTTGGATGCTATGGGTAATGGTTTTAAATCTTGATATCCGTAATGCATGATTCTTTTACAAGCCATTCATAACCAATGTTTTACGCAGCGAATCCCGTATAAGACCGCGCCTGTGGTGACACAAAGCCCAAAACAATATCTTCCCGTGCGATGCCTTTTTCAATCAGTTAAGTTAAATAAAATGCGCCAATGAAACTCATTGGCGCATTTTTATTTTCTAATTCTCTATTTCAACAATCATTTCTTCTTCAATCGGGATGCCCGCATCTTTTATAAGTGCGACATCTGCAATTTCCTCGCCTTCATCTAAGCGAATCACGCGCACACCTTGCGCCGTCCGTCCCATGACGCGCAAATCTGCCGCGCTCATGCGAATCGTAATCCCCGATTTGGTCGTAATCATCAAATCATCCACATCTCGAACAGGCTTAATAGCAATCAATTTACCCGTTTTCGCCGTGACGCTAAGCGTTTTAACCCCTTTTCCACCGCGATTTTGCACGCGATACGCATCCAAAGACGACCGTTTGCCATAACCGTTTGCAGAAACAACCAAAATCGTTTCAGCATCTTTCGGCAATTCGATTTCGCCATCTTCTGTTTCGGTATCAATCACTTCTGCTTCGATGACTGTTGTTTCAATGGCTTCTGCCGCATCTGGCATTTCTATGGCATCTGTATCCGCAACTTCCACTGAATCAGCGTTTTCTGTATCCACAACCTCCATAATATCTGCCAATTTTTTATCCACGCAAATCATTCCAATAATACAATCTTCGCCATCTTCATCAATGTCCATCCCGATAACGCCCGCCGCGCCGCGTCCAGTCGGACGAACCCGCGTTTCTGCAAAACGGGTTGCACGACCATTTTTATTAGCGAGGATAATATCATTTTTGCCATTGGTCAATTTGGCTTCAATCAATTCGTCGTCGTCATGAATCGTTAACGCAATCACGCCATTCGACCGAATCCGCGAATATTCTTTCAACAGCGTCTTCTTAACAATGCCTTTTCGGGTACAGAAAACGATATAATTATTTTCAATAAAGTTTTTATCCGTCAAATCATCTATTTTTACATAAGCGCGAATTTTCTCATCTGTTGGAATAGACAAAATATTTTGAATCACGCGCCCCGCAACCGTTTTCGTCCCAACTGGAATTTCATACGCCCGCAGCCAATAACAACGCCCTTTATTGGTGAAAAACAGCAAATAATCGTGCGCCGAAGCTACAAACATGTGTTCCGCAAAATCACCTGTTCGAGTTTTCACGCCGCGAGAACCGCGTCCGCCCCGACCTTGAGCGCGATATTCCGAAATATTCGTCCGTTTCGCATAACCCAAATGCGAAATCGTAATGACCATTTCTTCATTGGCAATCAAATCTGCCATAGAAATTTCACCGTCAGCATATTCAATATCCGTTCGACGCGCATCACCAAATTTTGTTTTGATTTCGGTCAATTCATCCTTGATAATTTGTCTTTGAATCATTTCATCTGCCAAAATCGCTTCGTAATGATCCATCGTTTTGCGGATTTCGGTAAATTCCGCTTTGATTTTATCTCTTTCAAGACCTGTCAAGCGTTGCAAACGCATTTCCAAAATCGCTTTTGACTGGATTTCGCTCAATGTAAACCGTTCCATCAAACCATCTTGTGCTTCATCCGCATTTTTGGAAGCGCGAATTAATTCAATCACTTCATCCAAATGATCCAACGCAATCAACAAACCTTCCAAAATATGCGCCCGTTCCTTCGCTTTTCTCAAATCAAATTGCGTCCGACGGACAATCACTTGAAGTCTAAACTTAATAAATTCGGTAATTAAATCCCGCAGATTCAAAATCATCGGTCGCCCGTTCACTAACGCCACATTGTTCACGCCAAACGACGATTGCAACGGAGTCAATTTATATAATTGATTCAAAATCACACTCGCATTGCCATCCCGTTTGACCTCAATGACCAAACGGGTTTCGCCTTTGGCACTTTCATTGCGAATTTCAGAAATGCCTTCAATTTTTTTCTCAACTGCTAATTCCTCAATTTTGAGGTGGAGGAGTGCAGGGTTGACTTGATACGGCACTTCTTTAATGATAATCGTATCGCGTCCGCCGTGCGAGTCAATTTCGGCACGTCCGCGCAATATAATTCTCCCGCGCCCTGTTTCCAACGCATCGCGCACGCCTTCATAACCGTAAATCACGCCGCCCGTCGGGAAATCGGGTGCTTTCACATACGCTAACAATTCTCTTACAGTAATTTCTGGATTTTCCAACGCCGCAATCACGCCGTCACAAACTTCGGTTAGATTATGCGGCATCATATTCGTTGCCATCCCGACCGCGATGCCCGATGCGCCATTGATTAATAAAGTCGGGATTTTCGACGGCAAAACACTCGGCTCTTCCAACGAATCATCGAAATTCGGGACGAAATCAACCGTATCTTTGTGCAAATCGGCTAAGATTTCATCACTAATCCGCTTCAAACGCGCTTCTGTATTGTGATTGATGAAACCATTTGCCACAAATGAATGACAATCACTTTCCACTTTCACCGAATAAACCACTTCTTCTTCCGCCAAACGCTCGCAAGAACTCACCGTTGCAAAGTAATAATTGTCCGAAACCAAATCTTGAAACAAGGTTTGTAACGCTTCCGAATCAATCTCATTTATAATGGTGTCATAATTTTGTTCAATTCTTTCGTAACGGTCAAAATTTCTGTGGTGCAAAAATTGATTATGTTTTTTTTGCTCTTTGCGAATGTATTCTGCAATGAATGGCACATAATCTTTTGTCAATTGGTACTTTTGAACCGATTCTGTGCGTCTTTGCACTTCATTTTCAACAATTT
>JAAFJT010000170.1 GCA_013298955.1 Chitinophagales bacterium | reverse complement strand
AATAAAAGGGCTTGTTTGTTATAGTTGCCTTGTTTGGGCGCGTCTGCGTAAAGCAAGATTACTTTTGCCTTTACTTGGTCTAAATTGGAATATTGTAAAGGAAGTATAATTTGCCCATTTGATATAAGGGCTTCAAATTCAATGGCTTGCATCCGTTTTTTTTTAAAAGGTAAAAATCTGGATTCGAAAGGTAGCATTACCTGCCACAAAGGTAACACTTTTTTGAATGGTTCGCTTAAAATCTAAAAAGAACCCTCTTTCAATCGTTGTTACAGGGCGCGTTTTCGGGCAGGCTGTAGGCATCTTTTGTACTGCGCTTTGTCGTTCCGCGCCGTACTTGTCATTCCGTACTTGTCATTCCGTACTTGTCATTCCGTAGGAATCTTTTGTATCGGCAGTTTCCGACGGAAGGACAAAGTGCGGTACAATGATTCACAAAATAATTTTTTCGATCTTAAAAAAGGTAGGTTGCAAATGGTTGAAATCATTATCAGCCGTTACCAAAGTCGCACCTAAATATTGAGTGGTTGCGCCGATTAAAAATACCAATCCGATTCAGTTCGGTTTGAACCATCGCAGTGCCCCGAACCAAGTGGATTAAGATATTCGTATCTAAAACATAGATCATACAAACTTATTTTTGAATGGAATGAATCATCTCTTCTGCCGACGGCGCGTCTTTGAAGAGTTCTCGAAGTGCGAGAATGGTCTCCATTTGGAGCGCGTGTTTTTTAGCGACGGCTCTTTTTTGAAGTTGGGTTAATTTTTTTGTTTTTTTCATGACGGAGAAACGCCGTTCCTGCCCTAAAAGAGCTTTGACGCTTTCTCGAAAGGCGATATCCTCCTGCAAAAGCGAGAGCATATATTGTTTAAAGACATCTGAACTAAATACTTCTGCACTCATTAGATTTGAATTTTTGTACAAAAAAAATCTTTTTCATTCACGCATCCAATTTTAAAATCTTTTTTTTGAAGCCAAACAACAAAATTATAACTTTTTACTTGTGCCGTCAAATATTTGTTTTAAACATACTTTTTAAAAACGATGTAAAACATACTGCCAGAAACGGATGGGTAAAACCCTTTTTTTTAAGATTTACAGTACAAAGATAACGCTTTTTTGCATTTTCTGCTTGAAATTTAAAAAGTACTTGTCCTTCCGTAGCTAACGGGAGCGATGCTTCAACATCATGCGGAATAACTTACGCCACAAATTTCGTAAATTTGAAAAATTTACGAAATTTTGAACGAACTATTTTTAGTTATATAGGAGGAATCTTTTGGATCGGCAGTTTCCTACGGAATGACAAGGTGCAGTACAAAAGATTCCTACGGAAGGACAAGGCGCGGTGCAAAAGTTTCCTACGGAATGACAATTTGGGCGCGTTTTCACAAAATAAGCATCATAATTTGGTAAATATTATGAATTTGATTACTTTTGTTGTTCTAAAAACGTATTTATAACATCAAAAGACTCCTTTCAATTGTTGACCAATCCTGCTTCTGACCCAAATGAGGCGCAAACGCGTCACCTTTTCATTAATCCCTTCTTACGCGCCGCCGGTTGGAATCCTGCGGGCAAAAACGTTCCAGAATATCCGATTAAAAATATGCCGACAGGCACTGGTTTCGCGGATTATGTGCTTTGGGGCGATGACGGCAAACCATTAGCCGTTGTGGAAGCCAAGCGAATCCAAAGAAATGCACTGTCGGGTGCGCAACAAGCCAAATTATATGCGGATGGTTTGGAAAAAACCTTTCAGCAACGCCCTTTTATTTTCTTTACGAATGGGGATGAAATTTGGTTTTGGGACGATACGCGTTATCCGCAACGGCGGGTGTATGGTTTTTACACGCAATCGGAGTTGCAAACGATGGTGCATCGCCGAGAAACACAAAAAAATTTGTTGACACAACAACTGCCCGATATTGCGAATCGACCGTACCAAATCGAAGCGATTCAATCGGTTTTGGCGACGTTTGAACAACATCGGCGCAGTGCCTTATTGGTCATGGCGACAGGAACGGGCAAAACCCGAACCGCCGCTGCCTTGATTTCCGTCTTGACGAAGGCGAATTGGACGAAACGAATCCTTTTTCTCGCCGATAGAAATGCATTGATTGACCAAGCGAAAAAAAATTTAAATGATTATTTGCCTCAATTATCGTCCATAGATTTGACCAAAGATAAGGCATGTAAAAAGAGTCGGTTGGTTTTCAGCACGTATCAAACGCTCATTCACTTGATTGATACCGAATATAATGCTGAAAAACGGCATTTTGGCATTGGATATTTTGATTTAATTATTTTTGACGAAATCCATCGCAGTGTTTACAATCGTTATAAACATATATTCAATTATTTTGATGGTTTGAAAATCGGCTTAACCGCAACCCCGCAATCCGATGATAATAAAGATACGTATCAATTATTTGGTTTGGAAAAGCAAGACCCGACTTATCATTATGATTTGGAAACGGCTGTTGCCGAAGGTTATTTAGTGCCGCCGCGAGCGATGTCGGTTCCGTTGAAATTCATGCGAGAAGGGATTCATTACGCCGAATTAAACGCGGCAGAACGCGAAAAATACGAAACAGAATTTGTTGATTTAGACACAGGCGAAATCCCCGATGTCATTGCAGCGTCGGACCTTAATAAATGGTTGTTCAATGAAGATACGGTGGATAAAGTGATTGCGCACGTCATGGAAAACGGTTTGAAAGTGGAAGGCGGTGATAAATTGGGGAAAACGATTTTTTTTGCGCGGAATCACGCACATGCCATCTACATTCAAGCGCGATTCAATCATCAGTATCCGCATTATAAAAATCATTTTTTACAAGTCATTGATTATCAAGAAGAACGGCGTGAATATTTGTTGGATGCGTTTAAAGACAAAAAAGAATTGCCTCAAATTGCGGTTTCGGTAGATATGTTGGATACGGGGATTGACATTCCCGAAGTGGTGAATTTAGTGTTTTTTAAACCGATTCGTTCGCGGACGAAATATTGGCAAATGATAGGTCGTGGGACGCGTTTGTGCAAAGACCTTTTTGGACAAAACCTTGATAAACAATCCTTTATGGTATTTGATTTTTGTGAAAATTTTGAATTTTTTAATCATCAACCCGATGGCATCGCGCCTTCGACTGCCAAATCATTGAGTCAACGTTTGTTTGAAACGCGGTTAAAGTTAGCGCACCGCCTGCGCATGGAAACGGATGAATCGTTGCAGCAGCATCGTCAAACGTTGTTGCAAGGGCTGATGACACAAACGCAGGCACTCGAAAAAAACAGTTTTATCGTGCAGCAACACGCCAAATGGGTTGAT
>JAAFJT010000017.1 GCA_013298955.1 Chitinophagales bacterium | reverse complement strand
ATCATTCGCCTATCGTGCTTGATTTTTTACAAAAATTGGGTAGTCCGATGAATGTGATTGCCTTATTCAGCATCGGATTTCAAGCTGATTTTTCAATTAACAACGAACATATCAAAGCATTACGCTTAGGACTTTTTTATAAATTAATTATCGCACCTTTACTCGTTTGGATGATTTATATCGTTGTTTTAAAACAAAAAGGCGCAAGTGCCAACATCAGCGTTTTAGGTTCGGTCTTAGGTTCGATGAATACGATTGGCATTATTGCGATTCGACAAGGATTGAATCCGCCTTTGATTGCACAGATGTTGAGTATTAGTATTCCATTATCGTTGTTATTATTGCCCTTATTTTACGGATTATTGTAATGAAAGCGTTAATCATCCGATATAAGTAGTTTAATTGAAAGAACGCATCCAAAAGGTCGGCGAGGTTGCAACCTCGCCGACCTTGATTCAACATTAAAAAAAATAAAGTCAATGAAAAGAATCTTAACAAACCTTACGTTTTGGGTTTTAACAGCCATTATTTGTGGCATTTTATTGGGACATTTCAATCCTGCTGCGGCACTCACGCCTGTACTTGACAAAGCGGTGAAAATCAATCTTTTTATTTCCGAATTTGAAATAAAAACGACATTGAGCGAATTTTTAAGCAGTATTTTCATCAGCAGCGTCAAATTATTCATCAATCCGATTATTTTCTTAACGATTACATTAGGAATTATTTCGATGGGTGATTTGAAAAAAGTGGGCAAAGTGGGCGCGAAAGCCTTGATTTATTTTGAAATTGTAACCACCGTTGCCCTAATTATTGGAATCTTGGTGGCAAACCTCATCCGTCCGGGAGATGGCGTAACGCCGATTGCAGGCGGCGACATGACTAAAATTGCCGCTTACACCAAAAATGCCGCAGAATTTAGCTGGATGAAGTTTTTTTGGGACAATTTAACCTTACAGGTGTTGGTTTTAGCCATTCTTTCGGGCATTGTCATCAGCAATTGGAGTGGCAGACAAAAAGTAATTGATTTTCTCGCGCCGATTTCACAAAAAATCTTTTGGGCATTACACAAAGTCATGTATTTAGCCCCGATAGGCGCGTTTGGCGGCATGGCGTTCACGATTGCGAAATACGGCATCAAAACGTTGTTACCCTTAGCAAAATTAATGGCAACCGTTTATACAACGATGGCTATTTTCGTGTTTGTGGTGTTGTATTTTATTTTGAATTATTACAAAATCAACCTTTGGAAATTCCTCAAATACATCCGCGAAGAATTGTTGATTGTGCTTGGCACGTCTTCTTCGGAAGCGGCATTGCCTTCGTTAATTGAGAAATTGGAAAAAATGGGGTGTTCTAAATCCGTTGTAGGATTGGTCGTACCCGCAGGTTACTCGTTTAATTTGGATGGAACGACGATTTATCTTTCAATGGCAGTCATCTTTTTGGCGCAAGTTTTCCAAGTACACTTGAGTTTTGAACAAATGTTGACGATAATTGGTATTTTAATGGTCACGTCAAAAGGTGCGGCAGGCGTTACAGGCAGTGGATTTATCGTTTTAGCCTCTACGTTGACGGCGATTAAAGTCATTCCGATTGAAGGTTTAGCCTTATTGTTGGGGGTTGACCGTTTTATGTCGGAAGCGCGGGCGATTACCAATTTTATTGGCAATGGCGTTGCAACGATTTGGATTGCGAATAATGAAAATGCGTTCGACCGCGCAAAAATGGAATTGGCATTTAGCGAAACGGCTATTTTAGAAGCAGAAAGTTTATAAATAAGTGGTTAATGTTAAAGAATCGACAACAACATTTGCGACAACAACGTTTGGAGGGTTTCAAACCCTCCAAACGTTATACTACCTTGAAAATCAACCTTTTAGCCCGTATTCTTTCTTGTCGATTTTTTAAATTCAACTACTTAATCTTATTCTAATCCTAAAAATCCTAATCCAAACCATTACAAACATAACTATTTGCCCCCAATCATTTCCTAATCCTAACAGTATATTTTCATAAAAACGCTCCCTTTTTCCCCTTTTTTTACAAACCCATGGTTTCAAAACGCCTACATTTGTCAGTCATTCCTCCAAATGGCTTGACAGCTTCTATTTTAGTCAAACAAACCTAATCCAATGTATTAGCTATGAGCAAATTGCTGCCTTACCAATTTGGCAATCCCAAAAAATGGATGCCCCTCTTCTTTTTTTCTGCCTGTGTAAGCCAAGTTTTGGTTGCTCAGAATACGGATTTATCCATTAAAATTGTTCCCAATTCGCCCACTTTCGCCAATTACACACCGATTGGCTATACGGTCACGGTAAAAAATTTGGGAACCGTCAATGCCGCCAATGTAACGGTTGCCTTTCCAAAACCTGCCAATGTGTCTTTCAATTGTGGCAGTGCTACTTCGGGCGTTTGGTTTGCTTGGGATGCCGCAGGCACTTGGAATATTGGCAACCTTCCCGCAGGAGATTCAGCGCGTTTGAAAACGGTTTTATTTACCCTCGAAGGTTCGAGTATCGTGACGGCTGCCTCTGTAACTTCGACTTCGGTAGGTTTTACAGACCCTGTGATTGCCAACAACTCCGCTACAAGGACGGTCAATTTAGGTGCAGCAGCACCTGCGGCAGATTGTAATTTGGGTACAGTTGTCAATCCGCCAACGGATAAAATTGATTTGGAATTAACCTCCACCATCAATAATCCAGAAGTGCCATTCAACATCAATGCGCCGATTCTCGTCAAAATCAAAAATAATAGCCTTTTGACGGCAACAGGCGTTCAAGTGAAAGACCTTTTGCCCGCAGGTTTATTGTTACAAGTTGCGGATGCAGGCGGTGGTACGTACAATCCGACCACAGGGATTTGGGATGTCGGTACCTTGTTTGGTGGGAATGAGCGCACCTTGCTCTTGACTGCCAAAGTAACGCAGGGCGGACCCCTCAAAAATGTTGCCCAAGTCGTTGCAGCCACTCAAACGGATTTGGATTCCGCGCCCAATAATTACAATCCGGCTGCCACCACCCATGAAGACGACGAAACGGAGTTAAATCTAACGGGGATGTTGGTGGATATGGAATTATTCATGCGTTTAGACTCTGCGATAACGCCTTTTCCCGTCAAATTGGGCGATACGGTCACGTATATTGTGACCTTGAAAAATGTAGGTCCCGCTCGCGGCGATAATACCAAAGTGAGAACCAATATTCCCGCAGGCATGCAGTACATCAGTTCGACGGCGGATATTGGCGAATTTGACCCAACAACGGGCGTTTGGTTATTAAGTCATGTGCCAGACCCAGCCACAGGCAACAAACCCGGTTTCATGGTTCCACCTGGTGCTACTTATTCGATTCGATTGAAAACCAAAGCATTACAATTAGGAATTATTAATTTTACGAGTGAAGTACGGTCTTGCAATTACCCAGATTTAGATTCTACCCCGAGCAATTTCGTCGCAACCGAAGATGACCAAGCGACTGTCATCATCAATGTAGTTCCAAATACGACAACTAATTTTGCTGATTTGGAGATGAGTCATAATGCAACGCATACGCCACTGGTGACGGGTGATAGCATTCGATACAGCATTGGCTTGTTCAATCGCGGTCCGAATGCCACCACAGGCGTTACGGTCAAATGTAGTTTGCCAACCAATATTAACAATTTAGCCATATTACCTTCGGTTGGTACGTATAATTCGACAACAAATGTTTGGACAATTGGCAATATTGCCAATCAAGCTACGGCGACGTTGACGATTCAAGGTTCCGCAGGTTGTTGGACGGTGGCGAATAAAAGTTTTGCCCAAGTCCAAACTTCGGTACAACAAGATGTGGATTCCAATGTCGGGAATAATAGCAGCAATATTCCTGTGGAAGACGATGAAACGGCTTTGACTTTCAATGCAATTAATTGTAATACGAATTATGCTGATTTAGAATTATCCATGACGGCAACGCCTACAACGGTAGCGACCAATACCGCCGTAACCTTTAATTTAAGCCTACTCAATCGCGGATTAGCCGCCGCAACAGGCGTGACGGTGAAAGACCTTTTACCGACATCCTTGACTTTTAATACGGCAACGCCATCGATTGGGACGTATAACGCCACAACGGGTATTTGGACGATTGGAACGGTGAATCCCAATACAACCATCACGTTGAGCCTTGCGGTAACGGTGAATGCGATTACCAATTCGATTGCCAATTTTGCACAAGTGCAAACCAGTACGCCGATTGACCCCGATTCTACGCCCGGCAATGATACCAATCAATCCGCAGACGAAGATGACGAAGCCAAAGTGAACTTATTTGCCGCAGGCGCGAACCAATGCGATTTAGAATTATCCTTAACTTGTCCCTACACAACCGCTTTGCCCCTTTATCAAAATGTGCCATTAAGAGCCGTTGTCGTCAATCGCGGACCCGCAGCCGCAACAGGCGTGACCATCAAATATCCATTCCCAGCAGGCATGGCGTACAATTCACAAGTGGCATCACAAGGCATTTATGACTCCTTTGGTGGTTTATGGACAGTTGGCACACTGGCTCCTGGCGATTCTGCGGTATTGACTTTGACCATGTTCACGTTGCAAACGACGCTTACGCAATTCATACAAGTTAAAACGGCATCGCCTACGGATTTGGATTCGACTCCAAACAACGATACCAATAATTCACCGAATGAAGATGATGAGGCATTATTAACCGTTCCAACTATTGCGTCCAATCCATTTGTGGATTTGGCTTTGAATCTGACGGCGGATAAATCCAGTGTTGCACCGAATGGAACCGTTACGTTTACGCTTGCGGTGGACAATTCAGGTGCGATGACGGCAACCAATGTTTCGGTTAAACACTTAATTCCCAATCTTTTAACCTATGGAACCGTTACGCCTCAAAAAGGAACTTTCAATAATACAACAGGTATTTGGACAGTGGGCAGTTTGATTTCTAATGAAACGGCTACGTTAACGATTGTGTATAATGTCGGAGCGATTACGGGCAATATTGTTGGTTTTGCGCAAGTACAAACCGCCTTACCCAACAATGACCCCGATTCTGCACCCGGCAATAACGGAACAGGCGTGCCAACTCAGGATGATGAAGCCATGATAACGATATTTAAACAAGGAACAGGCGCGGGTTGCGATTTGGAATTGACCATGACGGCAACGCCTACATACGCCCAATACGTCACGAAAAACTTTTCACTCACTTTGCGCAATACAGGCGGAACCGCCGCAACGAATGTAACCGTTGATTTTCCATTTCCAACCAAATTTGTCAATGGCGGCAATCCGACATCTACTGCGGGGACTTCTTACAACACGTTTACGATGGTATGGACGGTCGGAACGCTCAATTCGGGACAAAGTGTAACGATGACGATGCCTTTATTTTGTTTGGACAACACAGGTTCGGTCACGGCTTTTGCCCAAGTCAAAACGGCAAATCCAGCAGATGCCGATTCTGCACCTAATAATAATGCGACGAATGTGCCTGTTGAAGATGATGAGGCAGCGGTCGTGATGACTCAAAGCATTGGCATTGGCAACACACCGCGCATCACGCAAAGGGGCCCGCAATTGATACCCATTGTCATTAATAATCTTTTTCCAAATCCAAGTGAAGGCGAATTAAATGTGGTGATTCATGCCAATTACAAAGGAGAAGCGACTTTTGAATGGTATAATCCACAATCAGGCATCGTACTCACGCAAAAAATGGAGGTGAATCAAGGTGAAAACCACTTGTTTTTCGATTTAACAGGTTTGGCAAACGGCGTTTATTATTTGCAAACGACGATGAATGCCATTAAAAATATGCCTATCAAGTATCTTAAATTTTAGGCAATTTTTTAAAGCATCCTCTAATAAGAGGAGACGGGCAAAATGAACATTTTGCCCGTTTTTTTTGAAAAAAACATTTTTTTTTATGTCACAGGGAACTTATTTTACCGTTATAGCCTTATATGAAATAACTTTTACAATTATATTTAATGTCTTAATTTGTAACACTTGTATATAAGTAGTATTTTTTTTAGAAAATATCATGTTATAATTATTATAGAATTAAAGTATTATAAAACAAGGAGTTATAAAATTATTTTTTTTGCAAAAAAAGCACCCTTTTTGTTAATAATTCGTAAAAAGGGTCTTTAATCGTGACACGCAATTTGACATTAATTAAAAAATCGTATATCTTTGCACCCGTATTTTAAGAAAGTGTTACAAAAAAAGCGTTTAAACAAATTATTAATTCACCCTCGCAACGTATCAATTACGCAATGAATCCATCTGTTGACCCAAGCAACTTGTACTTGATGATTTACTTACTGATTTTGATGATTATCATCAATCGCCCCGGCAAATCAGAAACTGTTTAAGATTCCTTTTGCAAGCTGCACATTCCAAATGAAGAGACTGTTTAAGGTTCTTGAACCAAAGTCCAAAATTTAAAAACAAGTTTCCGTAAGACGGAAACTTTCTCCGAAAAGCTGTTTTGGTCTATTCCAAAATGGCTTTTTGACGTTTTTATCGGGAATAACGAACCATTGAACGATTTTTTATCAAAAAGAGGAACTGTTTTTGAAGTTTTTTTGGTTTAAAAATAGATATTGCCTAATTTTGTAATTGTATTCAAACAAAACAATATCATTTCGCCAAAATTATCTAAAAAATATCGAGACAATGATGAAAAACCTATTCGGAAGTCCAGAGGCTGACTCCAAGAGCCTTGAATTTTTAACCAAAGTAATTGAAAAAAATAACTTACCCGGGTTTGATTATTTAGAATTTAAAGGCGCTATTGACAATTTATCCAAATTTCATTTGGATGAAGCCTTAGCCTTTCGGTCGGCGTTTGCGACCGCATCGACTTTGGGTTTGACCAAAGAGAAATTATTGGAAACGGTGCAGTATTATCGCAAGTTGATTGTCAATGAAAAATTACAATTTGAAGCCGCATCCCAAAAACAACAAGACCAGCGCGTAGGCGGAAAACTCAAACAAGTGTCTGAGTTAAAAGCTCAAATTGCTGCTAATGAATTAAAAATCAAACAATTACAAGCTGAAATAGACCAAGCAAAATCAGCAACGAATCATGCCGATTTTGAAATTGAACAAGAAGTTCAAAAAATAAACGAAACGAAACATCGTTTTTCGTCCACACACGCGATTGTGTTAAGACAAATGGATAAGGATATTGAAAGTATTGGAAAATATTTATAATCAAGGTTTGAATTAGGATTTTTAGGATTAATACGATTTTTTTAGGATTTAATCTTATAAAAATCGTATTAATCCTAAAAATCCTAATTCAAACCACCATATTAATTTTTATTTAAATTTAAAAAATCAAAATTATGAGTAGCATTACTCCGATTCAGCAGCCAGATACTTCTAATTTTAAGATTAAATCCTTTTGGGAAAAACCCGAAGGCGTTACAGGAATGCTTTTCATGGCAGCGATTTTACTCGGTGGCGGGTATTTGTTCATGAAAATTTTGCCAACATTGGTGGCATTAGCGGCGAATACTTTATATTTAGCAGGCATGTTAGCCGTACTCGGCGCAATCGTCTATATGGTACTTGACCCGAAAATGCGCAATTTGGTTTGGTACATGTATAAAAGTGTCATGCGTTGGATAACGGGCATCTTTGTAACGATTGACCCCGTAGGTATTTTGAAAACATATGTGGATAGTTTGCAAGATAATTTGGGCAAAATGAGCAAACAAATTGGCAATTTGCAAGGACAAATGCGCAGTATGCAGAATTTGATGGAGGGCAATAAGCGCGAAATTGATGGTAGTATGAAATTGGCGAGTCAAGCTAAAATCCAAAACAATGAAGCTCAAATTGTTTTGCACACGCGCAAAGCGGCGCGTTTGCAAGAAAGCAACGAAAAATACAACAATTTATTCAAAAGAATGGAATTACTCAAAAAAGTGTTGAGTAAAATGTATGAAAATTCTGAAATTTTGTTGGAAGATACGAAAGACCAAGTAAAAGTGAAAGAACAAGAGCGTCAAGCCATCCGCACGAGTCATTCTGCCATGAAATCGGCGATGAATATCCTTTCGGGCAGTCCTGACCAACGGATGATGTTTGATATGGCGATGGAAAATATTAATAATGATGTCGCTATGAAAGTCGGTGAAATGGAGCGTTTTATGGAAATGAGTAGCGGCTTTATGAATTCCATTGATTTACAAAATGGCGTTTTTGAAGAAGAAGGTTTGAAAATGTTGGACGATTGGGAAAAGAAAAGTTCTTTGATGTTGACGGGCGGCAAAATCAGCGCGGATGACAAATTGGAATTAAAAGCTCCGCCAACCAAAGAAAAATCTTCAGGAAATGCGCCTTCCTCGAATGACAATTCATATGATAGTTTATTCAAGTAAATGATAACAACCTTTGGAGGGTTTAAAACCCTCCAAAGGTTTGATAATCATTTGGATAACAACCTTTGGAGGGTTTTAAACCCTCCAAAGGTTTGATAAACAATTTTTTATAAATGATTTTTTTCGTTAAAATATACTTTTTATGATGAACGTTTCTGAAACGGCAACACGCTCTTTTCCGATTCCTGACCAATTACCAGATACGACCCGCGTTTGGATTTACCTAAGCAATCGCCCTTTTACAGCGAAAGAAGGAATCGTATTGAATAGTCAATTGAACGCTTTCGCACAACATTGGACGGCGCACAACCATCAATTGCAAGCATTTGGCGGCGTTTTAGACCATCAAATCGTGGTGTTAATGGTCGATGAAAGCAAAGCTGGAGCGAGTGGGTGTTCCATTGATAAATCCGTTCATTTTTTGCAAGAGCTTGAAAATCAATACGATGTGCAGTTGTTTAATCGTTGGATGTTCGCTTATCAGCAACACGATACATTGCATACGGCGGAAAAAACGGAGTTTAAACGTTTATATCAAACAGGGATTATTGGTGATGAAACCCTTGTTTTGGATACGATGGTGAATCTTTTAGGCGATTTTAAAACCAAACGATGGAAATCATTGGGCAAAAGTTGGCATAAACGCTTGATTTAAAATTAAATACCATTGGAACGCGGATGACACGGATTGGGCAGATGAGCGCGGATTTTTTATATAAAAAATCCGCGCTCATCCGTCTAATCCGTGTCATCCGCGTTCCAATGGTACCTAAAAAAAGCACACAAACCTATTTTTTATCTAAATTCAAAATAGGCACTTTTCGACTTTCCGTTAATTGATTGAAAGCAGGCACTTGTTCCGCCAAGATTTTCTTCAATTTTTCCAATTGAATATCCGCCAAACCCGACAACGTATTATAAACTTCATACGTTTGTTGCGTCGGACGCGTATCTGCCGAAGCTGCCGCCGCCGCCAAACCTGCAATTTGGTCATTCAACCGAATCGGTACTGCTAACAAATCTTGAAATGCTTTTGCCTCATGTTGAATCAATTGATTTTCAACGGATTGCAAGGAATCCAACATGGGTTTACTGACTTTTTCCAATGCTTTTTTAAACACCGTATCTTGAATGGATTTCAAATAATCATCTGTTTGTTTGCGAATCGCTCGCAAATCATTCACGCCTTTATGAATCGAACTCACTTTATCACGTACTTTTAATTGAAATTTCAAACTTTCGGTCAAATCCGCCTCCGCAACACTCAAACGCGGGTCTTTTTTGATTTCAAACGTTTCAGAACCAACGACTTCTTTCCCAATCGCCCATTCCACCCGATACATGCCAGGTGCCGCTTTCGGACCGACTACCGAACCACTCCACATCAAAGCAGGCGTACCTTCTGTATCGGTCGCGTCCGCATACCGCGTATCCCATTCAAAACTATTCAAACCTGCATTTGCCGTCAAAAGTCCTGCCCGTTCGATTTTGTCTTTTTGATAAAAATTTGCATTCATTTCAATCGCTTTGCCTTTTTTATCCTTCAAATTGGAAAAACGCGCTACGGTATCTTTTTGGGCATCGAAAAAAGTCATTGTCATTTCATCCGTAACCTTGTTTTTCAACCAATAATGAATCGTCGCACCGCCAAAAGCGTTTTCACCGACCTGCATGCCCGCCGTGCGCAAAGCACCACCGCCGACTTTATACGCCGCTTCTGGTTTGAATAAATAGGCTTTTTTATCTGCAATCTTTTGATTATCAACGATTTGATACAACGGCTCTAAATGGTCTAACACCCAAAAAGAACGCCCATGAGTCGCCACCACCAAATCTTTATCCCGCGCCTGCACCGCAATATCGTGAATCGGAGTCAAAGGCAAATTATTGGATAAAGGTTGCCAATGATTGCCATCATCGAAAGAAACGAAAATCCCAATTTCCGTTCCTGCGTACAATAAACCTTTTTTATTCGGGTCTTCCCGAATGACACGGCAATACGCTTGATTGGGCAAACCAGTTGTAATGGCTTTCCAAGTTTTGCCAAAATCATTGGTTTTGAACAAATAAGGTTTGGTATCATCCAATTTATAGCGATTCGCAGCCAAATACGCCGTTCCTGCCTCAAAATGCGATGGTTCCAAAATGCTCATCAACGCCCAATCGGGCAAACCTTGCACCGTCAATTTATCCCATTTTTTGCCGCCATCTTGACTGATATGCAGCCAGCCATCATCCGAACCTGCCCAAAACAAGCCTTTTTGCACCGCAGATTCGGCAAACGTGAATATCGTACTAAACGTTTCTGCTCCTGTATTGTCTTTTGTAATGGGTCCGCCGCTTGAAATCAAGGTTGCAGGGTCATTTCGAGTCAAAATGGGACTGATAATTTCCCAACTCATGCCGCCATTCGTCGTTTTATGCACATATTGAGAAGTGGCATATAACGTTTTGGCATCCTGTGGCGAAAAAACCAATGGATACGTCCATTGAAAACGATATTTCATCGCTTCCGCGCCCGCACCCAAATACAACATCGGATTGACCGCAATTTGTTGACGCTGACCCGTTTTTAGATTCCATTTTTCCATTTCTCCTTGATAATTCCCTCCAAAAACGATGTCTGAATTAGTCGGGTCGGATACGACATAACCACTTTCACCGCCCGAAACCACTTCCCAATCGCCTTGGTCAAGGGTAAAATCTTCTGTATTGCGGGTTTTAATGCGAATACTCGAATTATCTTGTTGCGCCCCGTACGCATGATATGGAAAATCATTGTCCAACGAAACATGATAAAATTGCGCAGTGGGCAAATCTAATTTGGTGAAATTGCGTCCACCATCATAAGTTATTTCAGCACCACCGTCATCACCCAAAATAAAATTTTGTCCATTTGTCGGATTAATCCAAATATCATGACAATCTCCATGTTGTACTTGGATTTGCGCAAACGATTTTCCAGCATCCGTCGTTTTCCAAAAACCAACATTCAAGACGAATAATGCATCATCATTGGTCGGATCCACTGCAATTTCACTGAAATACCAAGGGCGTTGTCGCAAATTTTTATCGGTATTGATTTGCGCCCAATGCTCACCACCGTCTTCGGAACGAAACAATCCACCTCCTTTTTGATTTTCAACCATTGCCCAAACGCGATTGCTGTTTTTATGGGCAACTGAAATCTCAATTTTTCCCAAAATACCCACTGGCAACCCCGGTTTTTGGGAAATGTTTTTCCAAGAATCCCCGCCATCGGTTGATTTATACAAGCCGGAACCTTCCCCGCCACTGCTCATCATATGATGATTCCGAAAACATTGCCACAAAGACGCATATAAAACGAGTGGATTATTCGGGTCAAAAGCAATGTCAATCGCACCCGTTTTATCGTCTTTGGACAAAACTTGTTCCCATGAATTGCCCCCATCTTTGGAACGATACACGCCGCGCTCCCGATTTTGACCAAAAATCTTACCCAAAACCGTTACATATAAAAGGTCTGGATTTTTAGGATGCACGACAATCCGCCCAATCGCAAAACTCTTTTCTAAACCGATTTTTTTCCAAGTTTTGCCCGCATCATTGCTTTTGTACATGCCGTCGCCGAAACTAATATTGCCGCGCATCTCCGTTTCGCCCATGCCGACATAGAGGATATTCGGATTGGAAGGCGCGACCGCAATGCAGCCGACCGACGACGACCCAAAAGTACTATCCGAAATGCAGTGCCAAGCCTGTCCGCCGTCTGTTGTTTTCCACACGCCACCGCCTGCTGCGCCGAAATAATAGGTTAAGGGTTGTTCCGCATGTCCTGCGACTGCCAAACTGCGCCCGCCTCTAAACGGACCAATATTCCGCCACTTCAACGTTGAAAATAAAGATTGTGGCACTTGTGCGACCATTTGCGTCAGCGCACCCATCAAAAAAAGGGAAAATAATAATAATTTTTTCATACCAATCAATTAAAATTTTTAATTTTGAATTTTATAACCGTGATAAGGAGTTCAATTGAAAGAACCTATCCAAAAGGTCGGTGAGGTTGCAACCTCACCGACCTTGATTCGATACGAATGCACTGATTATCAATTGTTTACGTTTTGATAGCTTCTTTCAAATCAACTACTTATCATGTAATTTTTCACAAAAATACACCTATCATTGGTTAAAATGATGGCATTATTAGATAAAACAATTCAAAATTAAATTTTTTTTAAAATGATTACAAACGACTCTCGGCGTTCCGTTTTGAAAACATTGGCAGGGGCAACAGGGCTTTCAATGGCTTCTGATGCGATGCTCAATCGCATCGCGGCGGCTGAAAACCAGTTAGATGCCGTAAAAGCATCGGGTAAAATCAACCATTCCGCGTGTAGATGGTGTTATTCGACCATTCCATTGGAAGAATTATGTCGAATGGGCAAAAAATTGGGGTTGGTTGCCATTGATTTGCTCGAACCAAGCGAATGGGATATGGCGAAAAAATATGGTTTGGTCTCCTCTATGGGCTTTGCGCAACCTAAAGGTTTCGGGATTACCAAAGGTTTTAATCGGATTGAAAACCATGAAACGCTGATTCCTTTTTATGAAGACTTGATTCCGAAAGCGGCAAAAGCGGGTTTGCCCAATATTATTTGTTTTTCGGGCAATCGGGACGGTTTATCGGATGAAATGGGGGTTAAAAATTGCGCAGAAGGGCTGAAAAAATTGATGTCTTTGGCGGAAAAACACAAAATCAATGTGGTCATGGAGTTGTTGAATAGTAAAGTGGACCATAAAGATTATCAATGTGACCATACCGCTTGGGGCGTTGAATTGTGTAAAGCGACGGGTTCAGAGCGATTTAAATTATTATATGATATTTATCATATGCAAATTATGGAAGGGGACATCATTCGCAATATAAAACAATATCATCCGTATATCGCTCATTATCATACAGGTGGCGTTCCGGGACGCAATGAAATTGATGATTCTCAGGAATTGTATTATCCTGCGATTATGAAAGCGATTGCGGATACAGGGCATAAAGGTTTTGTCGCACAAGAATTTATCCCCACCAGCAAAGTCCAAAAAACGCCTTCCAATGCGGAAAAATGGGCTTCTTTGAAAAAATGTGTTAAAATTTGTGATATTTAGTATATTTGGAACACGAATGACGCGGATTGGTCGAATTTTAACGGATTTTTTTGAATTTTATACTGAGTTCCAAAAAATCCGCGCTCACCCGCGTCATCCACGTTCCAATAGTAGCCAAAACCACTCGACGCAAAGTATAATTTGAATATCCTAAACAAATTTAAGCCTTTTTTGATTCCAAATGCAATTTATTTTCAAAAAAAACTTAAAAAACTATTTTTATTTGAATGCTAAAAATCTTACTTTTGTAATCCTTTGATAATCAATCTCTCAATAGCATGAAAAAGAATGTTGATTTTAAAAATTGCTCGTTTTTTGAAGGCACGGACGCGGCTTTCACGATGATTGCTGTACAGGGCGGCACTTTTAACATGGGCAGTGATGAATATCGTGATGAAAAACCAATTCATAAAGTCAAATTAGGTGCTTTTTGGATGGGTCAGCACCTTGTGACGCAAGCTGTTTGGAAAAAAGTAATGAATGGAGCGAATCCTTCTTACTTCAAAGGCGATAATCGCCCTGTTGAACAAATATCATGGAATACTATTGTCAATGATTTTTTGCCTCAATTGAATGAATTAACCCAAAATGACCGCCCCAAAGATACTCAATTTTGCTTACCGACCGAGGCACAATGGGAATATGCGGCTCGCGGCGGCGTACAGGAACAAAAGCCGTCATTCATTTACGCTGGCGGTGACAAATTGGATGACGTTGGTTGGTATCACAAAAATAATCATGGTGAGACAAAACCTGTCGGTTTGAAGTTACCCAATCTATTAGACCTCTACGATATGAGTGGCAATGTCTTTGAATGGTGTAGTGATTTCTATAGTCCTTACAAAGATGTTGTGGATAGAGACCTACAAGGTGTTAGGCGTGACGTAGAAAAAGCCGTAGGTGGAGGTGCGCGCCGTGTTGTGCGCGGCGGTTACTGGGACTTTGATGCGCATGACTGCCGCGTCTCCAACCGCGATCACGATCCGCCTGCGGATAGCCTTCGCGCTATCGGTTTCCGCTTGTCATTGTTTTCTATCTTTTCAGTTTAAGGCTTGTCGCGCCGATTTTTTTATATTTATAAACGATTCAAAGTATGGAATTTACACTCAATAGCCTTGCAAAAACGCTTGGTAAACCGATTGATAAAGACTTTGTGCGCCGTCGAAAAGATTGTTTTGCACAAAGTACACACGACAGAAAAAAATATATTACCGCTATCAGCCTGTCCGAAAGCAGTTTTGTAACAACTTTGGTTTTGAATGAAGAAGCAACCCATTTAGAATATTTGTATGCAAATGGTGTTAAAAAATTACAAAAAATTGATTTTCAATCATTTGCAAATTTAAAATATGCTGATTTGGGCAATTGTAATCTAACAGGTGATGTCATCATTCGATGCACTGAATCCCATTTAGAACAAATTTATCTGCACCATAATAAAATGGAGTCCATTCGTTTTATAGGCAATTTTCCGAAATTGCAATTCGTTGACCTTTGTAACAATCAATTAAAAAGCATTGCGTTTGAAGGTCATTTTAATGATTTAAATTATTTGTATTTGAATGATAATCAATTGACAACCATTGATTTATCGAATTTAAACACATTGAAAACGCTGCATTTAGTAGGAAATCTATTTCGGCAAACTTCACACGATTTTACAAAAATCAGCCTTGAAATATTGCGTTTGGCAAATAATCCTTTGCCTAATGCAATTCGAGGTTTTGTGCAAACGTATGACAAAAATTGTTTAGAATCCATACGCAATTATTATGCAGGTTTGAACAAAGGGGCGGTTTTGGACAACGAATATAAAGTGTTATTGATTGGCAATGGCAATGTCGGCAAAAGCTGCATGGTTGAACGATTGGTTCACAATCAATTTCAAAAAGTGTGGGATTCTACACATGGTATTTCCTTAAAACGATTTGAACATGAACATTTTAAAGAGTCCTATCTTTTCAATTTATGGGATTTTGGCGGACAAGATATTTATCATGCGACGCATCGCTTATTTTTACAATCGAATGCTTTGTACTTGATTCTGTGGGATTTACATACCGAAAAAAGTGATTATACAAGTTGTGATGAGGATGGTCAAACCCATCAATATGAAAATCATAAACTCCCGTATTGGTTGGATTATGCCAAAAGTCAAGGCAAAAAGAGTCCGATGATTGTCATTCAAACCAAAGCCGCCCCGAATACATCCGATACCTTAGACGCACAAGCCCAAATCGGCAAAATTGCGCAAAATTATAAACAATCGGTTGAATATTTGGTGTTTAAATCCGTTGATTCCAGTATCGAAGACGCGGATATGAGTGGGTACAACTGCGTGTTATCGGCGATGCGGGCTGCCATCAAATCCAAAGGCAATCAAAAAAATGAAATTCCAGTGCATTGGGCAAAATTGCGTCAAAATTTACGCGATTTGCAAGAAAAAGGCAAAAAAACAATGGATTTAGAGGACTATTTGACCTTAGCAACCGATTTTGAAGCAAAAGAAGCACTGGATATTTTAAATAATTGGTTGGTTTTTGCAGGCGTTGTGTATTACAAAAAAGACTATTTTTCCAATAAAGTCATTTTAGACCAAGCTTGGGCAATCCATGCCGTCTATACGCTCTTTCGCCGTAAAACGGAAAAGGGTAAACGCAATCGAACTTATTACGACATTCAACAAGCGCAAGGACGCTTTACAGGGGAAGATTTGGGCGATATTTGGGGGGATGATTATTCCGAAGCGGAACAAAAGTTGTTTGTTGACTTTATGCTCTCGTGTCATTTGTGTTTTGAAACGACTCAAAGAGCCCATCCGAATTTAGACGATGCCCAAATTAGGGATTTGCCTTTTGAAAAACGGCATTTTATCGCGCCGCAAATGATGTGTGAAGACATGCCTAAAAGTATCGAAGACAGTTATTTAAATAAAACAAATAATTGGTATTTGACGTATGAACATGCTTTTTTGCATTACGGCATCATGCAAAGTTTCATCGTCAAAACGCAATATTTGGCAGAATTGCGCGAAATTTGGCAATTAGGGATTTTCCTGCACGAAAACGGGCATTATGCCTTAGTGAAATGCACTAAACAAACGATTTACGTGCGCGTTACGCATGGCGGCACCGTTTTGTTGGATAAAATCCGAAACCTTTTAGATGAATTGCAAAAGGATGTCAATATTCGGGAAAAAGTAAGTTTTAATGGCGAAAATTACTGTTTCAGACAAGATGTAGAAGCGCATCCGTCTGAAAATCAATTGATTCTGGACGTAACAGGACAATTGATTCCCTTTTCGGGATTTGAAATCTTTAAGAAACCCAACCCCAATGTTCAATTTTCAGATAAAGATGCTGCAAAAAACAATTATTTAAAAATGACGCTCCAAGATTTGCAGGAATCCGTCCTCAAAGAAGTGGCAAATACTAAAATCAAAGAAGCTATTGAATTAATAGAGCAATGGGCAACAATTCACCATGATAAGGGACTCAAAACCGTCATTGCAATTATCGCAGGCGAGTGGAAAACCCTAAACCGTGAAAAAATCATGGGCGTGACGGATAAGGATAGCACCGAAAAACAAAAAATTATAAAACGATTATTAAATCTCCAAGATGGGAGTGATTCGGAATAAAAACGATTCAAAACCGCGTTTCAAAGGTGCGTAGCACCGCAATATTGCAACACATTCCCAAAGGTGCGTAGCACCGCAATCTTTGTAGAAAACGATTCAAAACCGCGTTTCAAAGGTGCGTAGCACCGCAATCTTTGTAGAAAACGATTCAAAACCGCGTTTCAAAGGTGCGTAGCACCGTAACATTTGTAGAAAAACGATTCAAAACCGCGTTTCAAAGGTGCGTAGAACCGCAATCTTTGTAGAAAACGATTCAACACCGCGTTTCAAAGGTGTGTAGCACCGCAATCTTTGTAGAAAACGATTCAACACCGCGTTTCAAAGGTGTGTAGCACCGCAATCTTTGTAGAAAACGATTCAAAACCGCGTTTCAAAGGTGCATAGCACCGCAATCTTTGTAGAAAACGATTCAAAACCGCGTTTCAAAGGTGCGTAGCACTGCAATCTTTGTAGAAAACGATTCAACACCGCGTTTCAAAGGTGCGTAGCACCGCAATCTTTGTAGAAAACGATTCAAAACCGCGTTTCAAAGGTGCGTAGCACCGCAATCTTCGTAGAAAACGATTCAAAACCGCGTTTCAAAGGTGCGTAGCACCGTAACATCCCAATTTTCTACAAATGTTGCGGTGCTACGCACCTGTAATGTGTGTTGAATCTATTTTCTACAAATGTTGCGGTGTTACGCACCTATAATGTGTGTTGAATCTATTTTCTACAAATGTTGCGGTGCTACGCACCTATAATGTGTGTTGAATCTATTTTCTACAAATGTTGCGGTGCTACGCACCTATAATGTGTGTTGAATCTATTTTCTACAAATGTTGCGGTGCTACGCACCTTTGAAATTTGATTTGATTTTTGTAAAATCACGAAAATTGCTTTAAATTTGCGTCTATCTTTTAACCAATTAAAATAACCAATGGCAAAAATATTCATTTTAACCGTTTCCTTAGACGAAGGCGTAAGTGACCTTTGGCATTTCAAAGCCGAAAGCGAATTATCCGTTGCACAATATATTGTAAATCACCAAATAATATATGCAGAATTATTAGATTATTTGCCGCTTGGCAAAAAAACGCACCAATTAACCGCAGCAACTTTGCTCCGATTGATTGAAGATTCGTCCATTGATGGCGATTCTGCTTATGGATTTCAATGGTTTGAAATGCAAACCAAAGATATAACCAAAGTGCCAAATGATGTTTCGATAGAGAGCTATGAACCCATTAATCCACATTTCATTTCCGAAGAACAACTTGAGTCCTTGGCAAAAGTGGAATGGTTGTATCGCAGTGAGGAAACGACTTTTCAACAGTTGTTCCATGATGCGGCTGAATTATCAGCGTCCGAGCAAGATTTTATCAAAAATATGGAAAATGAATGTCGCAATACGCGGATGTATGCTGCTTTTCGAGATGAAAAATCCATTTTTTCGTTCATTGCGCCAATCGTTCACCAAATTAAGCAGTCATCCAAAACCGATATTCACGCAACTGCACATAATTTTACCATCCAAACAACAATTGAGGACAAACCCATTCAAACCAGCATTGATTGGATGATTCACAAAAGTAGATTTGGCGAAGATGAAGTCAAATTACCATTAATGGCGGTTGAAGCAAATTGGAAACGCCCAGCTTCAATTCGAGAAGACCAAGTGATTTTGGTGAAAATGATTGTTTTAATGAACCATTTTCCAACCCTTCAATCCCTTTATGGCGGTTACTTTTGGGGTGCGTCTAATTTCCATTTTTGTGAATTACGGCGCAATGATACAGGAATTTTCGATTTCCACACCAGTAAAGGCTTTTCGGTCTCGCATGAATTGATTGAAATTTACAAAGCATTTAAACACATTTTGTGTTTATCCATTTAGACCTAACTTATGAAATTAAATATTATTCTCCTCGCCGCAGGTGTATCGCGCCGCATGAACGGTGTCAATAAATTATTGTTACCATTTAAAAACAAAACGATTGTTCAAATAACCGTAGAAAATTTGATTCAAGCCAATATTGGCAAAATAATCGTTGTTACAGGGCATCAAGCAGAACAGGTTCAAACCGTTTTGGAAGGTTATCCAATTGAAATGGTTTTTAATCCCAATTATGCAACAGGTATGACGGGTTCGATTCAAACGGGCTTGTTAAATGTGGATGATGATGCAGAGGTGTATATGATTGCACTTTCAGATATGCCCTTTATCAAACCTGAAATGTATCAATTATTGGCACAACAGTTTAAAAATCAATGGTTTGTAAATCAAAAACCCTTAATCATTGCGCCCGTTTTATCGGGCAAACGCGGGAATCCCATTCTTTTTTCCAATCATTTTAAAACAAAATTGCTCGCACATGACGCACTTGATGGTTGTAAAGAGATTGTTAGGGCGCATCCAGACGCGATTTTGACGGTCGAATTAGCCACCAAAGGCGTTTTTCAAGACATAGATTATTGGGAAGATTATGAAAAAATCAAAAACATGTTTTGACATTTTAACTATCTTTGCGCTTTATTTTTGGTTAAAAAACAAACTTCGCAACTTAACTTACTCAAATTCCAAATTTTATGCGGTTTAAATCCAGCATGACCAACGGTTATACCGTCTATGCCGTTACAGGCACGAATACCATTTCATTTGCCATTGATTTTGAAAAAGCAAATACTTCGGGTTTGCTTGGCTTTGCCATCGAACGCCATGATGTGGTTACCCAAGAGCGCAAATTTTTAAATGGTTTCAAAGTTTTCCAATCTTTAATCCCCGAACCAACTGTTGATACGCAGGTGAGTACGTTGGAACACCCAATGCAAGGTTTTGTTTGGGACGATATGTCGTTGAAAGCGGAACAATCGTATGAATATTTTTTCTATCCCATGACGGGCGCAATCGGCGCACTCCAAAAAGGGAAACCGATTGCCATCAAAGTCACGACCGAACCCGTTTTCACCAACCAAGAACATGATGTTTTTTTCAATCGCGGTACGGCGAACAGTCGGGCATACACGGCGCGTTTTGGCAAAACGCATCCGTTGAATATGAAAGAACCGAAAAAAGCGGAAGGTTTAGCTTGGTTGAGTCGGGATTTGTCGGAGGCAATCTTCAAATTCATTGCGCAAGCGAAAAAAGGCGATGCTTTGCGGTGTTGTTTTTACGAATTTAGCTATGTGCCAGTGTTGCAAGCCTTGAAAAAAGCGATTGAAGAGGGCGTTGATGTTCAAATTATTTTAGATATGAAAGTATCTGAAAAACCACCGAGTCAACCGCGTGAGGAAATCTTGGAAGCTATGCACAAAGCTAATTTTCCGACTCAGAATATTATTGAACGCACTGCAAACCCGAAAGATATTCAACACAATAAGTTTATGGTGTTCCTCGAAGGCGGCAAAACGCCGAAAGCGGTCTGGACGGGTTCTACTAACATTACATTTGCGGGCATTCATGGGCATAGTAACGTCGGACATTGGCTTCGGAATGAAAAAGTGGCTGCCAAATATGTCGAATATTGGAATTTGTTGAAAACCAATCCGGGTGGTTTAGCGGGCGAAACGGATGTGGTTCAAAAACAAAAACATCAAGCCTATCAAAAAGCCATTGATGCGATTCAACCTGCGATTAAACCGACTGATATAGCGAAAATTCCAGTTGGGACGACCGCTTTTTTCAGTCCAATGAGCGATTTGACTGCGTTGAAATTATATGCAGAATTGTTGGATAAGGCGAAAACGCTTTCATGCGTTACGCTGCCTTTTGGCATCAATAAAACATTGACCGACCCGTTTTTGGATAATACCGATAAAAGTCAATTGGTTTTTATGATGTTCGATACCGAACCTAAAGACTTGATTATCAATGAAAAACACAATGTTTTTGTCACTTGGGGCATGGATGTTGACAGCGTTGTAACGGAAAATACAACTCGGACGCGTTTAAATTCAAATGTCGAATTTCTTCATACTAAAATTTTATTGATGGATCCGTTGAGCGCAGACCCGATTGTGGTCAGTGGTTCGGCGAATTATACCAATAAATCGACGATAAACAATGATGAAAATATGTTGCTCATTAGAGGCGATAAACGAGTCGCGGATATTTATTTGACTGAGTTTAATCGATTGTTCAATCAATTTCAACAGGCACAGGTTTTGAAAAATTTGGACGCAGATGCCAAAAAAGCAGGCAGCTTCTTTTTGGCATCTACGGATGAATGGTTGAAAAAATATGCTGTTGGCACGTTGCGTTATAAACGTGTGAAATCTTTTACGGGCATGTCTCTTTAAAATACGAATTCAAAACCCAACTTGTGTCAAATTCCAGCCGTTTCGCTTTGGAAATTTTTGAAATAGGATGCTGATGATTTTAAGGATTACAAGGATATTTTTAGTTCTCCTTTGCGTTTTTCAACCGAAAAGATCCTTCTAATCCTTAAAATCATCAGCATCCTATTTCAAAAATTTCCAAAGCGAAACGGCTAAAATTTAACGCAAGTTATTGATGTTCAAATAGTTATTTATCTTGGAAACATCCGTTCTTCCACCAATTGACAAATGATATGTCCCAATAAAATGTGGCATTCTTGGATGCGCGGCGTATCCTTAGAAGGCACATTCAACAGAAAATCGCAAGATTCGCCCATTTGACCACCTGTTTTTCCCGTCATGCCGACGACTAAAACGCCTATTTTTTTCGCTACTTCAATCGCTTTTAAAATATTCGGCGAATTGCCCGAAGTCGAAATACAAAATAAAATATCGCCTTTTCGCCCTTTTGCCCGCATTAATCGCGCATAAACTTCATCATAACCATAATCATTGCCGACTGCGGTTAGATACGATGTATTTACATGCAAGGCTTCTGCAAAAAGCGGGTCGCGGTCATAATAAAAACGCCCCGAAAGTTCCGCCGCAAGGTGTTGTGCATCTGCCGCAGAACCGCCATTGCCACAAAACCAAACTTTATGGTCTGCTTTAAACGCTTGGACCGTCGCTTGCGCAATATTTTCAATCGTATCCATTAAAACAGCATCGCGCAATAATTGCGTTTTAACATCAATCGATTCTTGAATAATTTTTTTAATATTGGACATCAATTTGTATTAAGTAATTAATAATCAAGGATTTAGATTTTAATTTAACAATGCCAAGTTACCAAACCTTCGGAGGTAAATTGAAAACCTTGGAATCGCCCACCTGCCATTTTCAACGCATCAATCACTTGATACCGCGTAATCCCATGACAAAAAAACGTCATAAATCCGCCGCCGCCCGCACCCGAAATTTTGCCGCCGTCTGCACCAGCGTTGATTGCCGCTTGATAAATTTCATCAATATGAGCCGTCGAAATATTTTTCGCCATTGCCTTTTTATGTTGCCATCCGAAATCCAAAATTTTACCAATTTCGCGCAAATTGCCCCTCAAAATAGCTTCTTTCATCAAAAAAGCCTGTTCTTTGACCTTGTGTGTCGCATCAATCGCTTTGGTTTGCGATTGTTGAATATTGGCTTGTTGCGTTTCGATGATGCTGTGCGAGAGCCGACTGGTTTCGGTATAGTACAATAAAAGATTATATTCTAATTCATGGATATAATCTTGTTTAATGCGTAAAGGATTGACAATCACTTTATCATGGGCATAAAATTCCATGAAATTGAAACCGCCAAAGGTTGCGGCATATTGGTCTTGCCTTCCGCCTGCCATGCCTAAATCTTCGCGCTCGACCTGATATGCCAGATGCGCAATGTCATATTCGCCCAAAGGCAGTTGCAACCATTCGGCAAACGCGCCAATAATCGCCACCACCAGCGTCGAAGAAGTCCCCAAACCAGAGCCTAACGGTGCTTCTACATGGGTCGTGACGCGACAAGACAAGGGTTTTCGAGCAAAATCGCGCACAATTCGGTTGTAAACGCCTTTCAATAAGACCAAACCGCTATCGGTTTCCAATTGCAAAGCCGCTTTTAACACTTCCCGTTGTTGTCGGTCAATGGATTGCAAAATGACTTCGCCTGTTTCCAACGGTTCCAGCGTCACATTTGCAAAAATATTAATGGATGCGTTCAAAATAGCCCCGCCATATCGGTCGCAATAAGGGCTGACATCGGTGCCGCCGCCCGCTAATCCAATGCGCAATGGTGCTTTACTTCTAAAAAACATATTAATAAAAATTTTGAATTTTAACTTTAAATGGATGATTTTTGTGTCAAACGGCTGCAAAACTAATTAAAAATTTGGTGCAACCAAATTTTACAAAAAAAGACTTATATTTGCAATTACAATAGGGCATGTATTCATGATGTCAAATACGTGTTCTATTTCAACTCTGTTTCCTATGTGTTTCAAAAAAGAAAAAATGAAAAACAAACTGTTGATTTTGTTAATTTTTGCTTTCGGATTGCCTACGGCGCATTGTCAGCGTGATTTTTTCAAAGACAAAAAACAATTTACGTTGTCGGATACCTTGCGCGGCATGTTGTCGCCTGCACGGACTTGTTTCGATGTGACGTTTTATGATTTGCAAATTCGCGTTGATATTCCGAAACGCTCTATTGCAGGTTTTAATGAAATGACGTTTCAAGCGGTGCATGCTTTTGATAGTTTGCAATTAGACCTTTTTGAAAATATGAAAATTGATAAAATTATTTTTGAAAATAAATCATTGAAATTCAAACGATTACATAATACTTTTTGGGTTTATTTTTTAAAGACCGTTCCGCAAAAAACAGTTGGAAAATTAAAAATCGAATATCATGGTACACCCATTATTGCTAAAAACGCGCCTTGGGATGGTGGTTTTACTTGGAAAAAAGACGCTGCTGGAAAGCCCTGGTTTGCGGTTTCGTGTGAAGGAATTGGCGCAAGCCTTTGGTGGCCCAATAAAGATCATCTCAGTGATGAACCCGATAGTATGTCGATTTCGGTCAGTGTGCCGAATGATTTAAAGGCGGTTTGTAATGGGAATCTGCGGCAAATTTCAGAAGATACATTTGGTTATAAAAAATATCAATGGTTCGTTTCGTACCCGATTAACAACTATAATGTAACCTTGAATGTGGCAGATTATCACCATTTTGATGATACTTATACCGCAAAAGATGGTTCCAAATTGAATTTAGATTATTACGTTTTGAAGGAAAATGCAGCAAAAGCAGCAAGTCAATTTCAACAAACCAAGCTGATGTTGGCTTGTTATGAGAAATATTTGGGGAAATATCCGTTTTGGCGCGATGGTTATGCCTTAGTGGAAACGCCTTATTTGGGCATGGAGCATCAAAGTGCGATTGCTTATGGCAATCAATACATGCGCGGTTATCTCGGTGGGATGATTCCTGCGGATATGAATTGGGATTATATCATCGTGCATGAAAGCGGTCATGAATATTGGGGCAATGCCGTGAGTTGTAAAGATCATACCGATATGTGGATACATGAAGGCTTTACAACTTATTTAGAATCGTTATATGTCGAAGAAACGATGTCTTATCAGGACGCGCTCCGTTATTTGGCAAATCAAAAAATGATGATTGAAGGCTTGCAACCGCTTATCGGACCCGCCGATGTGAATTTTAGTCCAACAAGTGATATTTATTTCAAAGGTACTTGGATGATTCACACGTTGCGTCATGCGATTGGAAATGATAAACTTTTTTTTGATATGTTTAAAGCCTTGTATCACCAATTTGCTTACAAAACCACCACGACACAGGAAGTAATACAATTTATTTCGACGTATTTGAAAAAAGATTACGCGCCCTTTTTTGAACAATATTTGTATCAAGTGAAAATGCCTATTTTGCAATATAAACTCAAAAAAACGTGGCAAGGTTTAGAAGTTTCGTATCGATGGGAGACGGACGTGAAAGGTTTTGAAATGCCGATTCGATTCGGACAAGCGAGTGCTTATAAAACGGTTTCGGCAACGAATGAATGGTCTAAAACGGTTATAAAAGGTTTGAAAGCGGCGAATTTTGCAGTCGCAACTGAATTGTTTTATATTGAAACAAAAAAAATAGATTAGTCCATTCAAGGTTTGAATTAGGATTTATTAGATTTTTAGGATTCAAATAGGATTGATTTTTTAGGAAATACTTTGCTTCAGGACTGGATATACTTCTCCTACATCAGTTGGTAAACTAAACTTGCGTCAAGTTTGAAACTTGACGCAAGTTGCGCTCGAATTTATTTTCAACTCATTTAGGAACGGTATACAATTGGAACACGGATGACACGGATTGGGCAAATTTTCACGGATTTTTTGAGTTTTATACAAATTTTTATTTTATTTGAATGCTTTTTCAAAATAAAATAAAAATTTGTATAAAACTCAAAAAATCCGCGTAAATCCGCCCAATCCGCGTCATCCGCGTTCCAATTGTATCTAAAACCACTGACGCAAAGTATAGAAACTAAAAAAAATCCTTGCAATCCTTACAATCATCAGCATCCTATTTCAAAAATTTCCCAAAGCGGAAATTACTGAAAGGTTGTATAATTAATGCATTCGGTCTCCGCGCACTTCCATATGGCGCATTACTTCTGCTTCGTATTCCAAAAAAGCCTTCCAGCGCGTGCGAACTGCCTTTTCATCGCCATACAAGGTTGCCAATTCAATAAACAATTTGTAATGTCCTGCTTCGGAAACCATGAATTGATGATAAAAGGTTTTCAAGTGTTCATCATCAATATGCAAGGATAATTGACGAAATCGCTCACAACTCCGCGCCTCTATCAAGGCACAAATCAACAGTTTTTCAACCAAACGGGCATCTCTATCCCCTGTTTTGTTTTCAAATTGCAACAATTTGTTGACATATTCATCTTTTCGCTGTCTGCCGAGTTTCAAACCGCGCTTTTGCAATTCCGCCCAAACCAACCGAAAATGCCCCCATTCTTCGGTGACGATTGGGGCTAATTCTTTGACCAATTCCTCCTTATCGGGATAAGATTGAATCAAAGAAATGCAGGCAGTGGCTGCTTTTTGCTCGCAATACGCATGGTCTGTCAAGATGGCTTCTAAGGAAATCTGCGCCAAATCCGCCCAGCGCGGGTCGGTCGGCAATTGTAAACCCAAAACCTGTTTGTGTGCCTCTTGCACGTATGATTTTATCATGGTACCTGATTCAAATCCTTTATTCAATCATTTTTGTCCATTTATTTTTGGAAGCAGTGGATTTTATCAACGTTTCAATAAACGCCATGCCTCTCAAACCTTCTTCGACCGTCGGCACATCTGCCAAATCGGGGTCAGGCGCAATGCCGTTGAATCTTGCCCGCAGGTTCAACGCAAAATTGCGGTATAAATTGGCAAAAGCCTCTCCATAACCTTCGGGATGCCCCGCAGGATACCGCGTATTTTTAGCTGCTGCCGTCGAAGTCAGAAAAGGGGAACCCGTTTGTAAAATCTCCATAGGTTTATCTAACCACTTGATTTTCAATTGATTCGGAAATTCTTGATGCCAATCTAACCCACCTTTTTCACCATAAACGCGCAAACGCAACGCATTCATTTCGCCCGCCGCCACTTGGGTTGCCATTAAAATCCCCGTCGCACCGCCTTCAAATCGAAGCAAGACCGAACCATCATCATCCAATTGACGACCTTCGACAACGGTATTCAAATCGGCGCATAACTCATTGATTTTCAAGCCCGTAACAAATTCAACTAAGTTTTCACAATGCGTCCCAATATCGCCCATACATCCACTTTTGCCCGACCGCGCAGGGTCTGTCCGCCAAGCCGATTGTTTTTGCCCTGTCATTTCCAACGGCGTTGAAAGCCAACCTTGTGGATACTCAACATAGATTTTACGCACCTTGCCCAATGCGCCCGTCCGCACCAAATGCCGCGCTTCTTTAATCATCGGATAACCCGTATAAGTATGGGTCAAACCAAACATTAAACCTGTTTTATCGACCAAAGCCTTCAATAATTTGGCTTCTTTGAAGGAAAACGATAACGGTTTATCCAACATGACATGAAAACCATTTTCTAAAGCCGCTTTTGCAGGGGCAAAATGAACGTGATTTGGCGTGACAATGCTCACAAAATCCATCCGTTCACCTTCGGGCAATAGTTTTTCACTCCGAAACATTTGTTCATAACTTTCATAAACACGTTGTTCGGGCAGGTACAAAGCACGTCCTGTTGCCCGCGATTTCTCAGGGTCGGAACTGAATGCCCCACAGACCAATTCAATTTCGCCATCTAAGGCAGCCGCTTTCCGATGCACCGCGCCAATGAAGGCATCTAAGCCGCCACCGACCATGCCCATCCTCATTTTTCTTAGCTCTTTTTTCATTCTTTTTCCAATAGATAGGTTTTAAAAGGCTCAAAAGTACGGAAAAAGATTGAATAATTTAGAACCGTTTTTTGAATCCGACATGCCGTAAATCCGCCTTAAAATTGAAAATCGGTTATGTATATCGCATGTGAAAAGTTGTCTAAATAAGAGTTCTTTGAATAGGTATTGGTAGTTCAATTGAAAGAATCTGTTCAAAAGGTCGGCGAAGTCACAAACCTATCCATTACCCACAACATCAAAAAAGGTGCGCAAGCACCGAAATATCGGTCAAAACGGTGCATGTTGCAGTGCTACGCACCTCTAAATGGATTTATCCATCGTTTTGCTACCAATGTTGTGGTGCTACGCACCTTTTTTTATGCTGTGGGTAATAGATAGGGTTACAACCTCGCCGACCTTGCTTGATTCATTATTTTTTGCCTTTTTCTGCTTCTTTCAATAAATGTTGAAACAAATCATCTAATTGGTCTGCGCCAATACTTTTGGAAATGATTTTCTTATTTTCATCCAAAACAAACAGCGCAGGAGTCGTTTCGACATGATACAAAGTCCGATAACGGCTGATTTGAAATGGATCCACTGCATTAATCAAACCGTCCATTTTCCGTTCTTTCACTTCTTTCCAACAATCTGCCACTTTATCCGACAATTTGTTACAAAGTGCAAGGACTTTTACCTCTTTATCCTTGTATTTTTCCGCAAAAGCGACCAAAGCAGGAATGGATTTTTTACAATGTCCACATTCGGTGTCCCAAACGTAAAACACGACATATTTCGCTTTGAGTTTAGACAACATCACCGTTTTTCCATCTGCCAAATAAACTTCAATATCAGGAGCCGTTTTGCCCAATAAAATAGGTTCTAACGCATTGGCATTTTTCATAATTTTTTCGCGCTGCTCCTTATCAATAAAAGCGTCTGCCAAGCCTTTTTCCATATATTGTTTTGCCAAATGCACATAAACCGCATCAAAACCCACTAATTTGCTTTTAGCATACTCATTCAAAAAATGAATATAATAATATTGGAATGTTTCTGAATTACCCTTGACCAAATCCAAGATTCTATCCACCGAAACGATGACCGAATCAGGATGCTGCGGAGTCAATTTCGTGATATAATAATTGATGCGTTCAAACAAAATCGGCGTGCGCAAAAACGCAGGATGACTCATTTCAAAATTATCAAAATAATGTTGTTTGTAAAAATAATACATCGCTACATCCTTATCCGCACCTATGAACGCAGGCGGTTCGATTTCCTGCGTTGCCCGCAAAAGGGCAATCGTCGTCGATTTAGCATTTTTTTGAAACAAATCCTTTTGATATGCCTTAACTTCCTTATCCAAACGCTCCAAAATCTTATTGGCTTCGACGGTTTTGGTCGAATCCGCTTTTTTCATGCCATTCGCCTTCTCTGCTTCCGTTCTTTTGGTAGAGAGAAAACTCATGTAATTATAAAATAATTCATTATCGGGCGCATTGGTAGATTTGACCTCTTTGTACGGGTCAATATTGCTCGTCGTCAAGGAGAATTTTTGGTCTGTATCGGAAACAATAATTTGAAAATAATTATTTTCAGGCGGCGAAATGACCAAATACATCCCCGCAGCCAATTTTTTACTGCCTTTGAAGGTAAAAAGACCCGTTTTTTTATTCAAAATCGCGGTATCCTTGATGTACTGTTTGTCACCCATCGGATAGCCGAGCAACAGCGTATCCTTGAAGTAATCGTTCAATTTAATTTTGATTTCATAACCGTCCGCAACAAGCGTTGCATTATTGGTTTGCGGCGGTTTAGACTGCGACGGAAGCGATTGTGCTGAAACCAGCTGCGTTCCTAAAAGGCAAGTCGAGATTAAAAACAAAAATTTTGTCATCAATGCTTTCATGTTGAAACCTTATAAAAAAATTTTCTTCTAAAACGTTGAAACACAACTTTTTATTGAATGTGACACCGCAAAATGCTTAGAGTGATTTGGGGACAAATAAACCATCATTCATTTCCAAACATCGGTCACTCATGGCTGCCAATTCTAAATTATGCGTTACAATGACAAAGGTTTGTTGGAAATCGTTGCGCAATTGAAATAATAATTCGTGCAATTCTTTCGACAAAACCGAATCTAAATTGCCTGAAGGTTCGTCGGCAAAAACGACCGCAGGACGATTCATCAAGGCGCGCGCGACGGCTACACGTTGTTGTTCGCCGCCTGATAATTGCCCCGGTTTATGAGTCGTACGCGCTGCCAATCCTAAATAATCTAATAATTCCATCGCCCGTTTGGTGACGCTCGAATCTGATTTTTTATTAATATACGCAGGCATACAAACATTTTCCAAAGCCGTAAATTCGGGCAATAAATGGTGGAATTGGAAGACAAAACCAATATTTTGATTCCGAAAACGCGCTAATGCTTGGGTATTCAAGCCCGAAACTTGTTGTCCATTGATGGAAACAGTCCCTTTATCAGGCACGTCGAGCGTACCGAGAATGTGCAGTAAAGTACTTTTCCCTGCCCCTGACCTGCCGATAATGGAGACAAATTCACCTTTTTCGATGGTCAAATCGACTCCTTTCAATACTTGTGATTTGCCGTAAAACTTCTCAAGTTGTCTTGCTTCAATCATTGTTTTAACACGTCGTTCTATTTTTTGAATTAGGATTTTTAGGATGGATCTTAATATACTTTGCATCGGGTGGTTTTGGATACCATTGGAACGCGGATGACGCAGATTGGGCGAATATTCGCGGATTTTTTTTTGGAATTCAGTCCAAAATTCGTGAAAAATCCCAAAAAAATCCGCGAACATTCGCCCAATCTGCGTCATCCGTGTTCCCATTGTATCCCAAAACGATAGTGCGTGAAGTATAAAATCTTATAAATCCTAAAAATCCTAATTCAAAAAGGCTGCTTAATTTATTCTTCTAATGAAAATCCACCATTATATTTTAAAATATTAACATACTTGTTTTCGTATTTCATCACTTTTCCAAAATCATCGGTTCCTGTGGTCACAGAACGATAGACAGGTTCAAATAAAAACTTGGTATGCAACAATTTACGCGGTTCTCTATCCAAAAAATACGAGAATTTAGAACCATATTTTTTCATCGCTTCTCCAAAATATAAAGCGCAATCATAACCTAAATACGCATCATTATTCGGCATTTTGCCAAATTTGTCAACAAATCTTTGGCGAAAAATCCGTACTTCGGGGCGATTGACATCCACAAAAGTTGAACTACTTACACGCACTTTCAAGCGTTCAAAATAATCATTCATACCCACAAAATCCATCCATTGCGGCATGCCATAAACAACAATATTCTTTTTATTGGGATGTTCATCAATTTTTTTCAACAACGCATTGACAAAAGCCTCATTCCAAGACGGCACTACAAAAACCGTCGTCAACGTCGGACTCACTAATTTGCTAATATCAATCGCTTTTTCATCCACCACCGCTTCTTTAAATTTGGTAGCGGTCGAACTGCGGCTAATCGTTGCATTCATATCTTGAAAATACTTAAAGCGAGCATTTTCACCATCTTGTTGACGCGCCAACAAAGTGACTAATTCGGGCTTGTAACGAGCGCGTGTATGCTTTGTTATTGCTTCGCAATGCGTTTTTAAACTCGGTTTGACTTGTACAAAGTTCGGATTTTCGCCTTCCAACTCCAAAGATGGAAAATAAGGCGATACGACTGTTTTACTTTTTTCATTGGAAAAAGCAATTGCCGCAGGCAAATTATCCTTTTCAACGGGACCTAACATGACATCCGTTTTAGAGATTTCATATTGGTTCAAAACCGAAGCAAAATCGGGTTTCGTATCCACAATATTAACATTTAAATTAATATTGGAATAGGATAAAGAGTCCAACGCCAATTTCACACCCGCATAAAAATCCAATGCAAATAGAGATTTATCATAATTTACACCCGTCACACCATTATATTTATCCCGAAAAAAGGGCAGTGGAATGGATAAATCATAGGTCGTTTTCAATTCTTTCGTCGGTTCATTGGGCAAACTGGGCGCAGGTTTCACCCCACCTGTACCTGTGGGCGTAGTGACCACCGTACCAGAACCCGTATTGGTTGGATTGGTCGGATTGGTTGTTGTCACCTTGCCGCCATCCGTGACAATGGGCGGTTTTGCCTTTTTGTCATCCCTCCAAATGACGGTATCGACTCTCCCCGTTGGATTTTTGGGTGTAGTCCGACTCGTAGTAGCGGTTGGATTACCCGTAGAAGTTGGATTTTGAGTTGTCCCCCGTCCAATCGGCATGGTTGGCTGTTGCGCGGGTTTCAACAAATCACACGCATTGAAACTCAGTGCCAATGCAGGTAAAAAAATTCTTTTAAAGAATATATGGTTCGTTAAACGCATTTGTTGACAATATTTTTTTAGTTGGTAAGAAGCGATTGTCATTTAAAGGGTCAAATGTAGGATAAATAATTGGATTGTCAATAGTATTTGAATTTTCAGATTCGATATTTTGCGGACGCGCTTGATATTTTGACCAAAATATGACAATTATACGTTGTGTCGGGTGGTTTGGGGATACAATGGGAACACGGATGACGCGGATTCAGCGGATTTGCACGGATTTTTTTTGATTTTGAAGCTGAATTAAAAAAATCCGTGCGAATCCGCCCAATCTGCGTCATCCGTGTTCCCATGGTATCCCAAAAGTATCGTGCGCAAAGTATAAAAATTTTTTGCTCGTAAAATATAGAAGCGCGTCCATTGGTTTTTCCAATCAACGCGCTCTTATTTTCTATTTCTGATTCAACATCGATTAACCCAATGGTGGGTTATCATTATTATCCTGTTTGCGCGGTGGCAACTGAATGCCCGAGCTACCAGAACCATCATTGGCTCCCGTAGTCGCGCCCGCGCCCGCACCCGCTTGGGACGTTTTAATATAATTGGTCAGCCAAGGCAAGATAGAACCCATCACAAAAGACATGATGTAAGCTATCATCGGATTGCTCCCTGCTGCTGCATCCGGCAGGTTCGCAGCAGCATCGGTTGCGCCGCCTAACACTTGTCCCGCGCCGGCACCACCGCCGATGCCGCCAAGAACGCCTGCTAAAATATTGGCAAGCGGTCCTTTATCGCTACCTTTGCCCAAAATACCCGCGAGCCAGCCGCCGCCGCCGCCGAGTACTGCACTTAAAATTTGCTCCATGAACTACATCAAGTTGGTTAAACAATAGATTTGACGTTACGAAAGTAATGCAGTTACATGAAAACAACAAATTTTTTTTTATTTTTTTTTGATATTACAAAATGTTAATTTATGATTTTGGCTTTACTATTCCTTTCAAACGCACCATCATCGTCGAAGGCAATGTATTTGCCGTAATTGTTACCATTTTTTCTTGAAAATTTTGTTTGCCTTTGGTATCAAATTGCACTTCAAGTACATCTGTCGCGCCTATGGCAATCGCTGTTTTATTGTAACTCGGAACGGTGCAACCACAAGAAGACGTTGCACTCGTAATCAACAAAGGCACTTTGCCATTATTGGTGAATTTAAATGATTTTTTAACAAGCGTCCCTTCTGGAACCGTCCCAAAATCAATTTCATTCACTTCAAAAGCCATTTTTGCCACATTATTGGTGTCAATCGGCTGACTCGCCGTGACAGGATTGCGAATAATATCCGCATTATTCAATTTCGGATCCACCTGCACTTCTTGCATCCCATTATCTATTTTTTTCGGGGCTGCCTCTTTACACGCAGACAAAGCCAAGAAAATGGTAAAACCCATTAGAATACTTCTCATTGTTCTATTTAAATTTTAAAAAAGGGTAATTTGTTAAGTAAGTCGGAAGAAAAAGTTAAGTTTTCGTCAAATCAACGCATTAGGAAACTATTTTCGAATGCAACAAGTTTATGCCATTGTGAGATTTATGTAAAAAATCAAATGAAAATAGCATCTCGTTTCCGATAGGAATGATTTACAAACGGAGCAAAAAACAAATACGAGTAATCTACATCACAGCCACACTTGCAGACAGGGGCAACCCTGCTGCAAGTTTTTTTTAGGATTCTTGTTTTTTGATAATGTAAATGGTGCCTCGATTATCACCAATTTTTTCAATTTCAAACGCTGCCACCAAATATTGCAAATCTTTTTTGATACTTGCTTGTGCATATTGTGGTAATCCGTTCGATACCTGAACCATTTTTACAGGTTGATTTACTTGAACATATTTTAAAATTTCTTTTTGTCTTTCATTCAAATAGCTACCTAATTTTCTATACTCTTTGACTTTTTGTTCTAATTTCAAGGTTAATTCTCGCAAACTATCCAAAAAAAATAACATCCATTGATGAATGCGCTCCGTTTCCTTATATCTATCTTTTTGACCATCCATTAAAGCTTGATAATATTCTTTTTTCTTAGATTCAATGATATGTTCTAACGATACGTATAAAACAAATTTATAATCCGATTTAAGTAATAAAAGATTGGTTAATAATCGAGATAAGCGTCCATTACCATCTTGATAAGGATGAATCGATAAAAATTCATATATAAATGTTCCGATAATGATTAATGGATGGATTTCACCTTCTGAAAACGCTTGATTCGTCCATTGCAAGAGTTCTTCCATCTCTTTCGGGGTCAAATAGGGTTCTGTGGTATTAAAAATCACTCTTGTTGTCCCGTCAGGATAGGTTGCAACCACTTTATTGGTCAATTCTTTCAATCTTCCTCTGTGTCGCTCATCTTTGCTGCTGTATTTTAAAAGCAAGTTGTGCAAGGAATGGAGATTCGATAATGTTAAATCGATATCTTTATACTGCTCAATCAGGATTTCGAGCGTATCGTAATAACCCACCACTTCTTGCTCATCTCTGGTTTGAAGTTTAGCTATCTTTAAATTTTTTATCAGAGTTGCAATTTCAGCATCTGTCATAGAACTCCCTTCAATTCGGGTAGAGGAGCCAATACTTTGCAAGGTTGCAATTTTGCGCAACTCTTTTAGATATTTATTTTCATCTTTGTCTAACTGTTTCCACTCTCCTTTAAATTGGTCGATTTGAGCAATTTTTTGAATGATGCGCTGAGTGACTAAAAAATTGAATTGCAATTTATCTTGTATCATAATATGGATATTTTAGCTGAAAAAGAGGCATTTTTATTTCAAATAACCAAATATTTCTCGATACTTTACCGATACTTTCTCTCTTTTAAGCGGTTAATGGTAAATAATCGACAACAACGTTTGGAGGGTTTCAAACCCTCTAAACGTTATACTCTATTGAAAATCAACATTTTAGGTTTCAAAAAAGGGTTTTAATTTATCACTTAAATAAGGAGGTGTTACAATTGTTTTATTCGTTTTCGCTTCCACAAAACATAGTTTTACGCGCCCGCCATTCACTAATTTTTTGCGCTCATTATAAATTTCCATGTGGAAAACAATGGTATCCACAGGCATTTCTCGAAGGATGGTGCGCACGGTCAACAATTCATCATACAGCGCAGGACGCACAAAACGCATTTCTAAACTCATCACAGGCATTAAAATCCCATGCGTTTCTTCCAACATTTTGTAACTAATGCCTAATGCTCGAATCGCTTCTGCCCGCCCGACTTCGTAATATTGTGCATAATTGCCATAATATAAATAGCCCATTTGGTCTGTTTCGCCATAACGCACTCGAATTTGCGTGTCATATTGGTACATAGCCTCCTAATTTTAAGGTAAAGAATTGGGATAAAAATAAAAAAAAAGCGTCCATTGTACAATGGACGCTTTTTTTGATACCTTTGCAATACATTGAAAATCAATGAGTTATGCAAATAGTGATTCCGTTTGGATTCGAACCAAAGACCTACTGCTTAGAAGGCAGTTGCTCTATCCAGCTGAGCTACGGAACCAGTTTACTTTTAAGACTGATTGCATTTCGCGCCGCAAAGTTGAGCCATTTTCACCAAAAATGCAACTTTTTTTCAAAAAAAATAAAAAAAAAACATAAAATCCTGCATAAGTCTCCAAAAGTATATAGTTTAGCATCTTGTAACGTTATTTTAAACCAACCTAATCGTTCCTTTATGACTGCAAACGCATTACCTACCAATCGTTTAGTGGCTTTAGATGTTTTTCGCGGATTGACTATTGCCCTAATGTTTATCGTCAATAATCCCGGTACTTGGTCGTTTATATACGCCCCTTGGGAACACGCCTATTGGCATGGCGTAACGCCAACCGACTGGGTTTTTCCGTTTTTTTTGTTTGCAGTGGGCATATCGGCTTGGTATTCCCTCAAAAAATATGAAAATCAACCGCCGATTGACCTTTATTGGAAGATTTTAAAGCGCGGTGCGACGATTTTTCTAATTGGTCTCGCTTTAAATGCTTTTTTAATATCCGCCGCCGATTATTCGCATTTGCGGATTATGGGCGTTTTGCAACGCATTGGCATTTGTTATATTATTGGAAGTATGATTTGTGTCAGTTTCAATCGGGCGACTGTGGGGATTATTGGAGTGGTGCTATTGGTTTGGTATCATGTGATGATGCTTTTTGGCGGCGACCCGCAATTTCCTTATGGATTGGAAGTGGTGGGCGCAGATGGGAGTTCGATGCAGCATTTGGATACCAATTTGGTCACTGAAATTGATAAAAAAGTGTTTGGTGAAAACCATCTTTGGCGCGGAAAAGGCACTGCTTTCGACCCCGAAGGTTTGTTGAGTACGATTCCTGCGATTGTGACGGTGATTTTGGGCTATTTTGCAGGGCGCATGGTCGATACGACGAGTGATAGAATGCTTTTAGTTCGTAATATGTTGATTTGGGGCGTGATAGGTTTGGCGGCGGCTTGGGTGTTGAGCAACACGACGCTTTTTGGACAATGGGCATGTCCGATTAATAAATCGTTGTGGACACCTACTTATGTATTGAATACGGCGGGAACAGCCATTATTATTTTGGGCATTTTGATATGGTTCATTGATATTCAAGGCTTTAAAGGTTGGACAAAACCTGTATTGGTTTTGGGCATGAACTCTATTTTGGCGTTTGTGTTGTCGGGTGTGTATGTGAAGACGATTAGTAAATTCAAATTTGATAGTGCCGTCGAAACAGTTGCCCAAAAATGGGACAATCAAACCGTTCCAAAACGGATTGGTGGTTATCAAAAATTGTATGAAACGGTGTTTTCGCCTTTGACAACGCCGAATGCTTTATTGGCAAGTGCCAAATCCAAGCAATTGACCAAAGCAGGTAATCCAAATGAATGGGCATCCTTTGTAAAAAAACAAAAATTAAGTTCGTTTTTATTTGCAATATTCCATGTTTTATTCTTTTGGTTCATCCTTTGGATCTTCTATATTCGAGGTATTTTCTTGAAAGTTTAAATTTTTAGAACGAGTATGTTTAGGATTAGAAGGGTGTATAACAAATTTAGTAGTCGGGAAATTTATTTCCCGACTACTAAATTTGTTATACGCCTAATTGGAAGGATAAAAAGGATGTTTTAAATTCAAAATATCCTTTTTATGCTTCCAATCCTAAACATCCTAATTCTAAAAATGCCGCTACAAAAAAGACCCTTTCCAAGATACCTAAATCCACACTTCCAACGTTATTGCCACAAAAATTGAATCATCAAAATCCAATTCATTATGAGAAATAAACTGCTATTCGCTTGGCTTTTTGTGGCAAATTCGCTCCTTTTTGCTCAAAAAACGCCCCAATTACCCATTATCAAACCCAAAGATATTGAAAAATTGGCGGTCATGGAAGATTCGATGGCGCAATTAGCCGCAATTGCGGTTTGGGACACCACCGCAGGCAAAGATGAAATTCGTCGAAATGCAGGCGAACAATTGAACCTTGTTTTTGCAGAAGCCTTGAAAACCAATGGTTCCTTTGCCTATCGTTTTGAAAAATTGCAAAATGTTTCGATTCAATATCCTTCTGATTATTCGTTCCGAATCATTACGTTTCAAACGTTTATAAATAGAAATGAATTTAAATATTTTGGTTACATTCAATACAATCAAACGAAATCAAAGTTTTTTGTTTTGAAAGACCAATCTGCCTCTTTGTTAACGGCTGAAAATGAAGTTTTAAATCCCGATAAATGGTTTGGTTGTGTGTATTACAAATTAAAAGAATTTAAATCTCAAGATGGAATGAAATATCTTTTATTTGGTTTCAATGCCAAAGATGATTACGAAAAAGTGAAACTTTGTGATGTTTTGACCTTGAAAGGCAATAAAATTACGTTTGGTGCGCCTGTTTTCACGACCAAACCGCAAGACCATAAAAAACAGACGATTACGAAACGATTGATTCAAATTTACTCATCCGAAGCGGCGATGCGTTTCAATTATGATGAGGAAATGGGGATGATTGTTTATGATCATTTGATGCCCGGCACCTCTCGAAACCCCGACATTCCGTATGTGCAAGTGCCTGACGGCACGTATGAAGCCTTTTTGTTGAAAAAGGGCGTTTGGGAATATATTGAACAATTGCCTAATACGCCGATGAAAGAAGCACCGCGTGAAATGCCCGTTTTAGAGAAAAAAGCCAGAGTCGTGAACAAAGAAAATGCACGCCTTTTTAAATTTCCAGAGCAATCGCAACAAAATTAAAGAACTACTTTGGTGAATGGTGTTCCAATAGTAAGTGTAATGTTGAATAATCAACCACAACGTTTGGAGGGTTTGAAACCCTCCAAACGTTATACTACCTTGAAAGTCAACCTTTTAGCCGTATTCTTTTTAGTATTTTGCGGGAAATAAATTTCCCAACTACTAATTTTTAAAGGATTTCCATGCTTTTAATAATATTTTATTTTCGATTGCGGTGCCAACAGTGACACGCAAACAATCTTCACAAAGCAAAATATTGGAACGATTGCGCACAATAATACCGTTTTTAACTAAAAATTGATATAATTCATTGGCATTTTTGGTTTTAACCAACAAAAAATTGGTATCGCTTGGATATACTTTTTCAACGGTATCCATTTGGTTCAATTGTTTTTCCAAAAAAGCGCGTTGTTTCAAAATCGCTTGAATTTTCTTATTTGTTTTTTCCACTTGCGTAAGGGCTTGTAAAGCCACTTTTTGCGTCAATTGATTGATATTGTAAGGTGGTTTGACTTTATTCATCAAATCAATAATCGTCCGACTCGCAAATGCCATCCCCAACCGAATCCCCGCCAAACCCCATGCTTTTGAAAACGTCTGCATGATGACCAAATTGGGATATTGCTCCAACATTTTCAAACAAGATGTTTTATTTGAAAAATCAATATAGGCTTCATCTATCGCTACAATGCCTGTAAATTGTTCGAGCAAAGTGACAATCGTTTCCAAATGAATGGAATTACCTGTTGGATTATTGGGACTACATATAAATAAAATCTTAGAATGATTATTCATATGACTCAATATTTCATGGGTATTTGGTTGAAAATCAGCATTCAAAGCAATTTTATGAACGGTGACATCTGCGGTATCCGCACTGACTTCATACATGCCATAAGTTGGCGGCAAGGTGATAATATGGTCAATACGCGGTTCACAAAACACACGAACCAAGACATCAATAACTTCATCACTCCCATTTCCTGTAAAAATTTGTTCAACAGGAATGTTTTTTTGTTTTGAAATCAACGCTTTTACAGACAAGGCTAACGGGTCAGGATAGCGATTCAAGCCATTATCATATGGGTTTTCATTGGCATCTAAAAACACACTTGCATCGCCTTTAAATTCATCGCGGGCAGAGGAATAAGGTTTTAAATGAAGAATATTTTTTCTAACTAATTGATTGATATTCATTTTTGAATTGTTTTTTTATTATTATGTTTTTAAACACATAGGACACATAGCTTTCATAGGACACATAGAGGCGATTATTCCATGCTTTCATTTCAATCTTTTGATTCAATTGTTTACATCTTAAATAAACAAAAATAGAAAAGATTGCCCTATGTGTCCTATGGAATCTATGTACTCTATGTGTTTTAACAATCCAAGTTTAGAGTCGAATGCGAACCGCTTCAGCATGTGCTTGTAATTGTTCTGCTTCTGCCATACAAATGACCGTCGGAGCAATATTTTTTAAACCATTATACGTAAGTTCTTGAAATGTAATCTTTTTGACAAAACTATCCAATGAAACGCCGCCTGCAACGCGCGCAAAACCATTCGTTGGCAACGTATGATTCGTCCCAGAAGCGTAATCACCCACTGATTCAGGCGAGTAATGACCCAAAAAAACAGAACCTGCATTGACCACTTGTTCCGCCAAAAGACTCGCATTTTGCGTCGCTAAAATCAAATGTTCGGGCGCGTACTCATTAGAAATATCCATCGCTTCGGCATAATTTGCCGCAACAATCGCAACGCTATTTTCCAAAGCCTTTTTTGCAATCGCTTTTCGGGGCAATTTATCTAATTGATTATCAATAGATTGTAATACTTTTTGCAAACAATCATCGCTCAATGTCACCAAAACTACTTGGCTATCCATGCCATGTTCTGCTTGCGAAAGCAAATCTGCGGCAACAAAATCTGGGTGCGCCGTATCATCTGCAATCACTAATACTTCGGACGGACCCGCAGGCATATCAATTGCAACGCCTTGATTTGCAACAAATTGTTTCGCACAAGTCACGTATTGATTGCCCGGTCCGAAAATTTTAAACACTTTTGGAACGGTTTGCGTCCCATAAGCCATTGCGCCAATCGCTTGAACGCCGCCAATTTTAAAAATTTGGGTAATACCAATCAATTGCGCCGCATATAAAATCGCGGGATGAATCGTGCCATCCGCAGAAGGCGGCGTACACAACACAATTTGTTTACAACCAGCCATCACCGCAGGAATCCCTAACATTAAAACCGTTGAAAAAAGTGGAGCCGTACCACCCGGAATGTACAATCCCACCCGTTCAATCCCAACTGATTTTCGATAACAAATCACACCTTGCATGGTTTCAACATATTCAATTTTAGCTTGCTGCGTTTGGTGAAACCGCATAATATTCTGATATGCAACGTTAATCGCCGATTTTAATGCTGAATCTAACCCAGTGACAGCCTTTTTTATTTCGACATCAGTTGCCTCAAAATGGCTTAAATGACTTTTATCAAATTGGGCAGCATACTTTTGAACAGCTGTATCGCCATGGACTTGAATATCAGCTAAAATTTTTGAAACCGATTCCGTTAAATTTTTAGTTTCTAAAATAGGTCGTTTTAAAACAACACTTTGGAGCGATGTAGGAAGTTTTTTATAAATTTTCATTTTTATCTATTTTGAAACACATAGGACACATAGGCTTCATAGGACACATAGTATAGTATTGTCTATGTGTTCTATGAAATCTATGTGCCCTATGTGTTAACTAAACAATCATTTTTTCGATTGGAATGACCAAAATGCCTTGTGCGCCTTTGCTTTTCAAGTCATCAATCACGTCCCAAAATTGTTCTTCATTTAAAACAGAATGTATCGCAGACCAACCTTTTGCCGCCAAAGGCACAACTGTCGGACTTTTAATGCCCGGCAGAACGCTGATAATGCCCGAAACCGATTCATTTGGCGCGTTCAAAATAATGTATTTGTTGTTTTTGGCAGTCATCACTGCATCTAATCGAAACAACAATTTGTTTAAAATTTGCAAACCCGCTGCATCTATATTTTGATTCGCAACCATGACGGCTTCCGATTTAAATAAAATCTCCACTTCTTTCAACCCGTTGCTCAACAACGTGCTGCCCGAACTCACCAAATCACAAATCGCATCCGCCAAACCAATATTCGGCGCGATTTCCACCGAACCACTAATCGTATGCACTTCTGCTTTAATATGATTTTCAACCATAAATTTTTTCAATAGATTGGGGTAGGAAGTTGCAATCCTTTTTCCATTGAACCAATTCAAATCCTGATAATCCACATTTCTTGGCACTGCCAACGAAAGGCGGCAACGACCAAAATCCAATTTTTTAAGCGTTTTGACGATTACCCCACTCTCCGCAACGACATTTTCGCCTAAAATCCCTAAATCCGCCGTTCCGTCTTCCACATATTGTGGAATATCGTCATCTCTAAGATAGAGAATGTCCAATGGAAAATTAGAAGCCGACGCTAAAAGCGTTCCTTTGCCATTGTTTTTGAGTTTAATACCACATTCTTCAAGGAGCGAGAGAGAGATTTCACTCAACCTTCCTGATTTTTGAACTGCAATCCGCAATCGTTTTGCCATGATTTGTATGAAATTAATTGGTGTAACAAAAAAAAGAGGTTTAATCGGTAGCCCGAGTAAACCTCTTTTGATAATGATTGAAAAATACTATTTTTTCCAAATATCAATCCTGTTTGCTCGATGTGACCGAACAAAAAGGATGATGTATCTTTTGAAAATTTGTAATCATTTTAAAATCAATAACTTGCCAAAAAAATAGTTTTTAAAAATAAAAAATGCCCGTTTTGAAAAACGGGCATTTAGAGTGGTATCTCGCGGAATCGAACCGCGGACACAAGGATTTTCAGTCCTTTGCTCTACCAACTGAGCTAAGATACCGCTTGTTGCTAATCGCGGTGCAAATGTACAATGCTTTTGATGAAAGATGCAAATTTTTTTGCACTTTTTTTTAAAAAAAATAAAAAAAGTCATTTCGTGCCTAAATCTTACACTAATGATTTTACCTTCCGAAATTCAGGAACGATACGATTCGGATAAATGCGATTGATGACGAGCGCGTATATGTATTCCCTTGCCACGTCTTTGGCAAATCCGCTTAAATCCACTTGCATTGTTTGGGCAAAATTCGCCACCTACGGTTTTAGTCGGCGATATCAGTTATAGTTTGCACCAAATCGATATTGGATTTGGATACTATTCCTGTTAACGGCGATTTGAGTTGGAAAATGGATACAGCAAGATTCAACTTTTATCAGTTCAAAAGAAAATGTGGTGTAATAAATCAATAAATACTATCTTTGCACACTTTTTGGCTCAACACCTTGTTGAATACGCCCATTTTTTCAAAAAATTGGATTTGATATATGCAAATTTTGAAATGTTTAATTATTGGTTCGGGACCTGCGGGTTATACGGCAGCGATTTACGCAGCGCGGGCGGGCATGCAGCCTGTGTTATACACGGGCAAAGACCCTGGTGGTCAATTGATGATTACCAACGATGTTGAAAATTTTCCGGGCTATCCCGATTCGATTATGGGTCCGCAATTGATGGAAGATTTGAAGCGACAAGCTGAACGTTTTGGGACGGAAATCCGTTATGAAATGATTGTTCGAGTGGATTTTTCTGGAAAAATACACAAAGTTTATAATGAAGAAGGTACTGAAATTCAAGCACATACAATCATTGTGTGTACGGGCGCGAGTGCGAAATGGCTTGGGTTGGAATCCGAACACCGCTTGTGGAATAAGGGCGTTTCTGCCTGTGCAGTTTGCGATGGTTTCTTTTTCCGTAAAAAACCAGTGATTGTGGTGGGCGGCGGCGATACGGCGGCGGAAGAAGCGACTTATTTGGCAAAACTTTGTACGGAAGTGCATCTTTTGGTGCGGCGCGATGTGTTGCGGGCTTCCAAAATCATGCAACAAAGGGTTTTAAATACACCAAATTTGAAAGTGCATTGGCATACTGAAACGTTGGAAGTCTTGGGTACAGAGGAAGTTACGGGCGCAAAAGTGCGCAATAATCAAACGGGTGTCGTCTCCGAAATTGCAGCGAGTGGTTTTTTCGTTGCGATTGGGCATGAACCGAATACAGGCATGTTCAAAAATATTTTAAATATGGATGAAACGGGGTATTTGAAAGCAAAAGCGGGCAGTACTCGGACAAATATTAAAGGTGTTTTTGTGGCGGGCGATGCACAAGATAAGGTGTATCGGCAAGCGGTGACGGCTGCGGGAACGGGTTGTATGGCGGCTTTGGATGCAGAACGCTACTTAGCATCCCGAAATATCCATTGATTTTTATCAATACAATATCAATTGGAAAATTTTTGAAATAAGATGCTTATGATTTGAAGGATTGCAAGGATGTTTTGAGTGCTCATTGACGTTTTTCAATCCCCAAAATCCCTCCAATCATAAGCATCCTATTTCAAAAATTTCCAATTGGAAAATTTTTGAAATAGGATGCTTATGATTTGAAGGATTGCAAGGATGTTTTGAGTGCTCATTGACGTTTTTCAATCCCCAAAATCCTTCCAATCATCAGCATCCTATTTCAAAAATTTCCAATGGAAAATTTTTGAATATCAATAAAAAAAATTTAATCTATTGACAATCAATTATTTATCAAAAAAATATATTTAAATTATGGCTACTAAATTCAGAGCAGGCGTGCTGCATGGACAAGAAGTGACAGACTTGTTTAACTACGCTAATGCCAATAATTTTGCGTTACCTGCGGTCAATGTGATTGGCACAAGCTCCGTAAATGCAGTGTTGGAATCAGCGAAAGCCGTTAATTCTCCTGTGATTATTCAGTTTTCCAATGGTGGTGCGCTGTTTAATGCAGGCAGCAGTTTGTCGAATAAAGACCAAAAAGCAGCGATTTTGGGTGGGATTTCGGGTGCAATGCACGTTCATACGATGGCGAAAGCGTATGGTGTAACCGTGATTTTGCATACAGACCATTGTGCGAAAAAATTATTGCCTTGGGTGGATGGCTTGTTGGAAGCGGGCGAAACGTTTCACAAATTGCGCGGTCAATCTTTGTATAGTTCTCATATGTTGGATTTGTCCGAAGAGCCTTTGGAAGAAAATATTGAAATTTGCAAAAAATATTTGAAACGGATGGCGAAAATGGGCATGACGCTCGAAATTGAATTGGGTGTAACAGGTGGCGAAGAAGATGGCGTTGATAATTCTGATGTCGATTCTTCTAAACTTTACACGCAACCTTCGGAAGTGGCGCATGCGTATGAAGAGTTGAGCAAGATTTCGCCTAATTTCACGATTGCGGCGGCATTTGGCAATGTTCATGGCGTTTATAAACCCGGTAATGTCAAATTACAACCGATTATTTTGAAAAATTCGCAAGATTTCATCAAAGAGAAGTTTAAAACAGGCGATTTACCGATTAATTTCGTTTTTCATGGCGGTTCTGGTTCGAGTCGGGCGGAAATTCGGGAAGCGATTGAGTATGGTGCTATCAAAATGAACATTGATACCGATATGCAGTGGGCGTATTGGGACGGTGTTCGGAATTATTATGAGGGCAAACGCGCTTATATGCAGGGGCAAATCGGCAATCCTGAAGGGGCGGATAAACCCAATAAAAACGCATATGACCCCCGCAAATGGTTAAGAGCTGGCGAAAAAACGTTTGCAGATAGGTTGAAAGCGGCTTTTGAAGATTTGAATTGTATTAATCGCAATGCGTAAAAGATAATAGGTGTTGTAAGTTGGAACGCGGATGACACGGATTGGGCGAATTTTTCACGGATTTTTTTTAAAATCCGTGAAAAATTCGCTCAATCCGTGTCATCCGCGTTCCAATTTATAGCTATCTTTTTTTTCACTAAGTTATTCATTTTCAATACTTTCTAATTCCATTTTGCTGGCTTGACGCAATTCAAAAGCGCGTTTTACTTTCTGGCTAATGTATTGTTGGCGGGCTTCAGTCGGCAACGAGATAATGATATTGGCTAAATCCGTATCAGACACATTGGGAATCGCGGCACCCGTTCGATACATGAACATTTGTTTTAAAAAAGATTCTGATTTCAAAAAATGCAACAAAAAGTGTTTATCAATTTTATAATTTCGGAAAATTCTAAATCCATTGGTACAGATGGCTCCTTCAAAAGATTCCGTGACAAGTGCAGTGGCATGTTTGCGTGTGCCGACCGAATTGCCTGCAATCGCGGTCAAAATATCATCTTTTTGTAATTCGTAACTCGCCCGACTGGGCAATTCATGTACTTGATAAGTCGTCGAATTGATAATTTCAAAAGAGTGTGTATTGATGTCAGACAATTCGATGTATTCAACGGTTGCATCGGCTTCTTTCAATTTTTTACTTTTCGCTCGAACAATTTCACAAATAGTGCCGAGTCGAACCGTATTTTTATCGGCGATTTTATCAAACAAACGGCGATTCTCAGGAGCATAAAAATCATAATCAAAACGCCCATTTAATTCATTATAATTCATTGAAAATGAATTACTTGTATCGATATTTTGACCTTTTAAAAACGAATGGTATTTTTGTGCCATTTCGCTAAAATCTTCGTCTAAAAGCATTTCATTTTGACTGTTTTTCAAACACTGTCCAAAGGCATCTTTTTTGTAAATCGGTGTTCCATTTTTATTCCCTTGATACCCTAATTTTTTAACACGCCCAAAAAAAATAGGATATTGACGTTCTATATTCAACGTATCTTTTTGTAAAAACAAAATGGACGTTTTCACACCCGTTCCATAAGGAATAAAAGTCTCTTGTGGCAAATTGATAATCGCTAAGAGCTTGGTTTTCAACTTAATGTAAAACCTCAAATAGTCCAAAGATGGATTTTCAAAATTGCCATTCGGCAGAACAATTGCCATCCGTCCGCCTTCCCGCAACAAATCCAAACAGCGTTCAATAAATAAAATTTCAGTAGATTGATTGTTGTGAAGCGTTTTTGCTTTTCGGTATAAACCATTATCATTCAACCATTTATATCCTACATCAAATAATTGAAGGGTATTTGGATGATTGATTTTTGCACCAAAAGGTGGATTCGCAAACACCAAATCAAATCCTTTTGGATGCCCTAAAACCTGTTTTACAGCATCCAAACCATCCAATGAATTGGTACAAAAAAGATTCGTTTTGACATTGGCTTCCAATAACAATTTCATTTGGGCAATTCTAACAATGCTTTTATTAATATCGACTCCAAAAATTTTATGCTCTATAACGTGTTGGTTATCAATATTTTCATTGTTTTTTTGTAAATATTTTAACGCGGACATTAAAAAGCCGCCACTGCCACAAGCAGGATCCAATATCGTATCATGAGGAGTCGGCTGCATCATTTCGACACAAAAATCAATGACTGGTTCAGGTGTGAAAAATTGCCCTCGACCATCTTTTTCGCGGTGTGTGAGGAATTTTTGAAATGCCAAACCTTTGGCATCTTGGGACGAATTTAAAAAGGATATACTTTGTAACTTATTGATTGTGAAGCCTAATGACAAAGAGGACAATTTAATACGGTCATTGGCATCAAAAATAGATGGATAAGATTGTTTGGTTTCTTCAAATAATGCGCTAATGCGAGCGATAAAAACAGGAATGGATTGTCCTGCGTTCAACTCGTTCCACTCGGTTGCGGTGATAGAAAAATCATTTTGCGCCTTATTTTCTGCACAAATTTTTATAAATAAGATTTTAATAAATTCTTCTAAGGTTTGTTGCGGCGAAAGTCCATCATTTGAATAAATATAATCATGAATTTCCTCAAACCGTTTCAACAAATTATCCTCTTTGGAAAGCGTTGAATTATAAAATAAGTCCATATTTTCTCACATTTTTTAAGGGTAAAATAAAATGTAAATTCAAAAAGTCAATCCTTTTTCGGTAACACATTTCGATTATCTACTTGCATATCTACTTCATTTACAGCATTTCCTTGATTAATACTTTCATATGCTTCTTCTAAATTTTCATACCAATCATCTGTTAATTCCAGTTTTAAAACATTGTTTGTATGACTAAAAATGAAGCCTATAATATAATTTTGTTGCAAATGATTTTCATCTGCGCCAGAAGCCTCTAATTGTTTTGGATTGGCAAACAAAAATTTGTGTTCAAAATAGCGCAAAAAAATATCTACTGAAATCAGATTAAACTCATCTTTACGCGGCGTTGCTTGCGTTCTGTCGTTTGAGGATGAAGTACCAGATACAAAGTGCGTTTCTAAAACTTTCACCTTTGACATGACATATGCTAATCGTTCATCAATCATTGAGCCTATTGTTTCTCGGGAGTGATGTTGCAACGATTCAACAATCATAGATTTCTTCGTTTTACGCTTCGATGGATTTTTTAAATGATCCTGAATTTCTTCGTACGTATAAATAGTATCGGCATACTCCGTTTTAAACTTCGGCAAATGCTCTACAATCCATTTAACGATTTGAGGCTCAATAGCTTCCTCTTGATTTATCCAACTAATTTTTTCGCTATGGTCAAATAAAAATTTTACTAATCTATCCTGATTATAGAGTTTATGCCATTTTTCGGAGTTCGATTTTACCCCTTTACTTTCCAAAACAAACCAGTCAGCATCTTTTTTTCTGAAATAAAAATCGCCATAATGATTTGCATGTTTCTTGCCTTCCCATTTTTCACGAATCCGTTTGACTTCAAAATCTTGATTTTCAAGGTGTTTTCGTAATAATAATTCTGTAATGGAGCCACTTACATAACCTTGTGCATTGGGACTTAATCTCAATGCTTCTAAAAAAACCTCTGTTGTTGTTTTAAAAATGTCTGCGACAAATTTTTCAAGTCGTTGTAAAAAATTCATTTAATATTGATTTTAAGTTGCAAAGATAAGATTATTCTTCACATCCCAATTGATTTCCATGAATTGTTCTACAAATGTTGCGGTGCTATGCACCTACCCGATTGGGCGCGATTGTTTATCGGCGCATCGGTTTTCCAAAATCCTGCACCCAATAATTGCCTGTTCGCGCCGCGCCCATTTCGGTGACATTTTTATCCATCATTTGCTGGCAATGACCACCGCTTTTTTTCCAAGCTGCCATCACGGATTCCAATGTTTTCTGTCCAAAAGCGATATTTTCGCCCACCGCCATCCAATTATAACCCGCTTGCGTCACACGCTCATCGAAAGACCTGCCATCTCGACTTTGATGATTGAAATATTTTTGTTCAAACATGTCATTCGCATGTCCCTGTGCTGCATTTTTCAACAATGGATTCCATTTCAACGGCGATACAGGTTTCATTTTGCGCCCACTGCATGTACAACCCGCTTTGCGCAACGCATTGACGGATGCCAACATTGAAATAGATAAATCTTCATTAACCCTTGATTTTGAATGATTTATGACAGGTTTGTGCATAGCCGAAAATAAAAATACGGCTAATAATACGATGGTTTGTTTCATAGAAAATAGATTTTTTATCACAAATTTAGAATCAATTCATTTTAAAGATTTTTGATAATCCAAGCATCTGTCAATCGTTCTTTTCGATTAAAATTAACACCAATACCTATAATCGTTTTACCCGATAATTTGTATTTTCGGGCATAGCCTCTATCTTCAATTTGTTGAAACGCCTCTTCTGCGGTCTTATTGAATTTAAATTCAAAAATATAGATATGTGTATCTGTTTGAACCACACTATCTGCGCGTCCTTTCGCCGTATGTACTTCACTGTCAATGAATACACCTAAATATTTAAACATCAGGTGAATCAGTCCATGAAAGAAATTTTCTGCCAATAATGCAGCATCCATAAATTTATCCAAATCGGCGTTATCTTTTCGCACCTGTTTTTCAAACAAATTATAGGGAACATCCGAAAAAAGCGTATTCACAATGTCTTCTACCCGTTCTAAATCATGCGCTCGAAAGGCTTGTTGCAAATCTTGAACGGTGATTTCAGCAGGTTTTGTGGTAAAACTGGGTGCTAAATTGTTTATCAAATAGGCATACATGCTATCCCGAACCTCCTGATTGGGGTAATCTAAAACAATTTCGCCTGTTGTAAAATTCCTTTTTTGAATCGTTAAATATCCTGTTTGAAATAAAAGTGCTGTTAAATCTAAATTATCCAAATCATATTTGTCTAAAAGCGTTCCACTTGATAACGCATTTTCAAATGTAAATTGGGTATGCCGTCGCATGATGTGGAATAAAAAAGTAGGCGTACCAGTACTAAACCAAAAATTGCGAAAATCGTTATGAAAGAAAAAGTTTAAAATACCAAAAGGATTGTACAAAGTGCGCTCACCATCCCAACAAAATCCATTATACCATGATTTTATCAATGTTAAAAGTTCATTTCTACCCAAATGAAGGCTTTGCATAGCATTTTTTATATATTCATCAAAATAAAATTCTAACTCCTGTTGTGTGTAACCCGTTAGAATACCATAGTCTTTTGCGAGTGTAAGATCTACCAAATGATTCAAATCCGAAAAAATGGATACTTTTGAAAATTTAGAAACACCCGTAATAAATACCAATCGCAAATAAGGTTCCGCATCTTTCAACACAGAGTAAAAGGTTTTCAACGTTTTTTGATTCGTTCGCGCTTGCTTTAAGCCCGATTGTTCCAAATAATCTATAATCGGTTTATCATATTCATCAATTAAAATTACAACTTGCCCCGCTTGATGATATAATTGCTTTATCAATTCAATAAACTGTCCTTTAAACGATTTTTTTGTAAGTTGAATGCCATTCGTACTGGCAATTTCCTCTAAATGTTCTGTAATTGCAGCCGGTAAACCCAAATTTTGATAATCTAAACTTGCAAATGAAATATGAATCACTGGATTTTTTTGAGACCAATCCCATTTATCTGCTATCCACAAATCATTGAATAACAAACGATTCGATTCAAATAATTCTTTTAAAGTTGAAATAAAAAGCGACTTACCAAACCGTCTCGGACGGGATAAAAAATAAACCCCTTTAACAGATGCAATTTTGTGAACATATTCTGTTTTGTCCACATAGATATAATTATCCGTTCTCATTTTTAAGAATGTCTGAACGCTAAGGGGAAGATTTTTGAGTGCCATGGTTCTTATTTTTTGATTAAAAATAAATGGTTTAGACTTTGCGTCGGGTGGTTTTGCGATCCAATTGGAACACGGATAACGCGGATGGGGCGAATTTTCACAGATTTTTTCAGGAATTGGGCACTGAATTTCAAAAAAAATCCGTGCGAATCCGCCCAATCCGTGTCATCCGCGTTCCAATAGTACCCAAAACCACCCGACGCAAAGTATAGACTTATTTTACCACAAATTGCATCAACTATGTTAAAAATTCATGCAATTTGTGGCAAAAATGATTCAATTATCCAACATTTTTTTCCATTCGCTCACTTTCAACATCAATTCTATCGGAGTCGTTGCGTTCAAATCCATGCGGTCAAGAGCCTCTTTGATGCGTTGCAAACGCGGGTCACCAATATCAAAAAAGTTTAATTGGGTTGCCATAGGCAATGTTTTTAACTTTTTTTGAATGAATTTTCCATTGCCACCCGCACTTATCGACGTTTGAAGCGGTTCATCTTGCTCAGTTGTGGGGATTTCGATGTGTTTGGATTCCAATTGTGCCAAAATTTCGTTTGCCCTATCGACAATCGTGTTCGGCATCCCTGCCATCCGCGCCACATGAATCCCAAAACTATGCTGACTGCCGCCTTCCGTGAGTTTGCGTAAGAAAATCACTTTCTGCCCCACTTCTTTGGTCGCTACGTGGAAATTCTTTACGCGGTCTAATTTTTCAGCCAATTCGTTCAATTCGTGATAGTGCGTAGCAAATAAAGTTTTGGGGCGGGCTTGATTTTCATGTAAAAATTCTGCAATACTCCATGCTATCGAAATGCCATCATACGTACTCGTGCCGCGCCCAATCTCATCCAACAAAATCAAACTCCGCTCCGAAATATTATTCATAATGCTCGCCGTCTCATTCATCTCAACCATAAACGTCGATTCGCCCGAACTAATATTGTCACTCGCGCCCACTCGCGTAAAAATTTTGTCTAATAAACCCAAATTTGCCGATTTTGCAGGCACGAAAGAACCCGTTTGCGCCATCAAACAAATCAAGGCGGTCTGTCGCAATAATGCCGATTTGCCCGCCATATTCGGACCTGTAATCATCATAAGTTGTTGATTATCCGTATCTAATAAAACATCATTCGGAACATATGTTTCGCCAACAGGCAATTGTTGTTCAATCACAGGATGCCTTCCATCCCGAATTTCAATCGCAAAACCCTCATTCAAAGACGGGCGACAATAATTATTTTTCTGCGCCACCGCCGCAAAAGAACGCAAACAATCTAAAATCGCAATCACATTCGCATTATGTTGAATGGGTTGAATATAACCCATGAGCGTTTGCACCAATTCTTGATAAATCCTGTCTTCTAAAACCAAAATCTTCTCCTCCGCACCCAAAATTTTATCTTCTAATAATTTCAATTCTTCGGTAATAAACCGTTCCCCGGTACTCAATGTTTGCTTGCGAATCCAGTCTTTGGGGATTTTATCGTGTTCTTTATACTTATTCGTCACTTCCAAAAAGTAGCCAAATACGCCATTAAAACCAATTTTCAAACTCGGAATCCCTGTGTTTAAAATCTCTCTTTGTTGAATATCAAGGAGTAATGATTGTGCATTTTTAATAATACCGCGCAATTCATCTAACTGCGCATCACAACCATCTGTAATCACCCCACCTTTCGACAAGTTAACAGGCGGTTCAGCAACCAATGTTTTTTCAATGGTTTTTTGCATTTCTTGACATGGATTCAAACCGTCCGCATGTTTCAACATGGGTGGAAATTGACTGTTGCGCAACAACGCACACATCGGTTCGATTAAACCCAACGATTTACCCAATTGTGCAATTTCACGCGGATTGATTTTGCCCAAAGGCACTTTGGAAATCAATCGTTCCATATCGCCAATTTGTCGAATATAGGTTTCTAACTCCGTTTTAAACGATTGATTATCAATACAATAACCCACAATATTCAACCGTTGCTCTATCAAAGATTGTTTTTTCAAAGGCAAAACAATCCATTTTTTCAATAAACGCGCTCCCATAGGCGACAGCGTTTTATCCAACACTTGAATCAATGAAGTGCCTGTATCGTGATTCGTTTGATTTAATTCAAGGTTTTTAATCGTAAAACGGTCTAACCAAACGTATTTATCCGCTTGTAGGCGTGAAATCGTTAATATATGTTTTAAATTAGTATTTTCCGTAGCAGCCAAATAATGTAAAGCTGCACCTGCCGCAATTTGCGCCAATTCCATATCCTCCACCCCAAAACCTTTCAAACTTTTAGTACTAAATTGAGTTAAAAGTTTATCGCGGCAATAATCATATTCAAAAACCCAATCATCTATGCTGTAACTATAATAACGGTCTGCAAATTGTTTTTCAAATTCTTTCGCAATGCCTTTGGCAAAAATAATCTCAGAAGGCGCGAGTGATTGGAAAATTTTATCGGCATAGAGCCAATCGCCCTCTGTGACCAACAATTCGCCCGTCGAAATATCCAAAAAAGCAATCCCTGTATTGCCTTTTTTATCCACAGCAAGTGCGGCGAGGTAATTATTTTTGCCTTGATCCAACAATTTATCATCGGTCGTCACGCCGGGCGTGATGACTTCCGTAACGCCGCGTTTGACGACTTTGCCCGCCACAGGCTTTTCCAATTGCTCACAAATCGCCACCCGATAGCCGCCGCGCACTAATTTCGGCAAATACGTATCCAAAGAATGGTACGGAAAACCCGCCAATTCAATATCCACTCCGCCATTATTGCGCGAAGTGAGTGTGATACCCAAAACTCGGGACGCTTTAACGGCATCTTCGCCAAATGTTTCGTAAAAATCACCCACTCGAAACAACATAATCGCATCAGGATGTTTGGCTTTCAGCTGATTATATTGTCGCATGAGTGGAGTGGTATTCAGTTCTTCAATTGGGTAGCGTTTTGGAGTACTATTATTTTTCGGCGGACGTGCCATATGATAAAGAATTGATTGTCAATTGATAATTTGATTTAAAGGGGCGAAGTTAAGGTGGATTTTTGAATTTTTGGAGCTTTTTTAACGGCTTTAATGAATATGAATCCCGCCATTTACATCAATCGTAGCTCCGGTTGTGAAACCAGAAAGGTCTGAAGCCAAAAAGAGGCATGAACCTGCTAATTCAATTGCTTTACCCACCCGTTTTAAAGGAATTGTTGAAATAACGTCCTTTAATTGTGCTGCTGTAAGTCCATCCAACATATTCGTTTCTATCATAGCTGGGCAAATGACATTCGCCCGAATCCCAAATGGGGCAAATTCTCGGGCTATGGAACGGGTTAGGCTGATAACACCCCCTTTTGAAGCCGCATAATGAGCCCCACCGACCAATCCACCGCCTCGTTGCGCCGCTAAGGATGCCAAATTGACAATCACACCCGATTGATTTGTTGTAAAAATTTTCAAAGCACTTTTACAAATATTAAAAGTGCCTTTAAGGTTTACGTCCAGCATCGTATCGTATTCCTGTTCCGTAATAGACAACATGCCACTCGATTTGACAATCCCTGCACAATTCACTAAACAGTCAATCGTGCCAAATTGAGCAATCGCTGCTTGAATGGCTTTATCGCAATCGGCAGCACTGCAAATATCACATTTTACAGCAATCAGTTCAGGCGTATGCCCGATTTCATGGGCTAAGGAAGTGGTTAAATCAGCTGCAATTTGCTCATTCATCACTACATCCAGTAGGACTAATTTAGCACCATGCGCCGCAAAAAGGGCTGCCGTCGCATAACCAATGCTGCGAACCGATGCTGCACCAACAATGACACAGACTTTATTTTCTAACAGGCGAAGATTGTATTTTTTATTTTTCATAACAATAGGCTGCATTTTGCGTGATGAAATGGTCTATTTGAGTTGTCGAATAACCCAAATCGTGGAGTAAATCTGGTGTATCCCAACCATTCGGTACCGCAGTGGAGCGAACCGACGGATAATCGCCATTAACGCGTATCGTAGAACGGATAACGGCAATGCGACCTTCTGTTGGGTGATTTTCATAATCTAAGAGCTTAACGGCTTTTAAATGAGGGTCTTCCGTTAAGGTTTGTAGCGTATGACAAGGCATTGCGGGAAGGTCGGCTGTTCTAAAAAGGGTCAGCCATGCTTCAGTTGTTTTACTTTCTAAGGGCGCACCTCTAATTTCAAACCATTCTTTCACGTATTTTGCCCGATTTGCAATGGTTGTGAAGCGAGTGTCCATTAGCAAATCGGCTCTATCCGTTACTTTTAAAAAGGCTTTTACTTGAGCGTCTGTATTGATTGTGACCGAAATAAAGCCATTTTGGGTTTTTACAGGTTGGTTATGGGGACTCAACAGGCGTTGATCACCTGCGGGACCAACAGACGGGTCAAAACTCTGTTGCGCTAAATGCTCTTGCAAGACAAAAGCCGCCATCGTCTCAAACATCGGTATTTCAATGCTTGCCCCTTGTCCTGTATTTTGACGCTGCATCAAAGCAGCCATCACCGCCCCTGCCGTAATTTCGCCCACTACATGGTCGCAAATAAGCATTGGCACATAAGTTGGCTTACCGTCCCGCGCCATCGTCAAACCTGCAATGCCCGATGCACCTTGTAAAACACTGTCATAAGTCGGTAATCCCGAATAAGGTCCATCCGTACCGTAACCTGTTATCAAACAATAGATTTTATCAGGATACTGTTTTTGAATCGAATCGGCATCTAATCCCAAACGCGCCAAAGCATCAGGACGCATATTGGCTACGATGACATCACTCCATTCAACCAATTTTTGACAGATTTCCTTTCCACCTTGCTTTTTGAGGTCGAGGCAAATGTTTTTCTTTCCACGATTGAGGTGCAGGTACGTTCCTGAATGTTGTCCTGTCGGAGACCTGCCCCCAAGACCGCGCATGAGGTCGCCCGAAGGATTTTCAACCTTAATAATTTCAGCCCCATACTGCCCTAATCGCCAAGTAGCTACGGGTCCAACGACTACGGAGGTTAAATCTAATATCTTAATCCCTTTTAGCGGTTCAAATTTCATAATTTGAAATGATAAATTATAAATGGTTTGGGTGGATGGATGTACTATCCAAAAGGTCGGCGAGGTTGCAACCTCGCCGACCTTGATTCGATACAAATTTCAAAAATTTTTCAAAGCAGCAACGACTTCCATTTCAACGGCAACAACCTTATTGTCATCCAATATTTTGAATTTCCCCGTTGTTGCGTCCTCCGTATAAAGCGTCATGTTACGACCACAGAATAACGGCGCAATATGTTTTACTTTTATTGCTGTTATTTCCAAACCTAAATCGTTTCTCATAAACTCGGTTAATAAAAGGGTTGCTAAACCACCATTCACGACCAAATCGGGTAATCCTTCCACCTTTTGGGCATAATCTCTATCCAAATGAATTTTATGAGAGTTAAATCCTAAGGCAGAATATTGAAACAGCAGGGTTTCATCGGGTACAAATTGTTTTTGAGAACCCCCATGAATCGGTTCAGCAAGCGTTTTTTCAGCTTTCGTTGGAACACTTTTTCCACTCAATAAAATATAGGTTTGCGTTTCAACAATCGCAGGATGGATTGCAGCAATAGGGCGCAACTCATGTTGAATGATGACAATAGCCATTCTGCCCGATGAAGTCGTCTTTTCGGTAATATTTTTAACAAAACTGGTTCGTTCCACGACCGAACCGATTTCAATAGCCCCATGATACGACACCGTTCTGCCGCCTAAAAGCAATCTTGGCAATCCAAGGTCTGGAATCGGCACGCCTAAACCCGGAAATCCATCAGACCGCAATGCCGATTTTTGCGTTGCCCCAGACAGCATAAAAAAGTGCCAACCTTTTGGCAATAAATCACCATTCGAGTAGGTTTGCGTATCCAAATCCAACATAGCTGCCACACGCCGAACCATAGTCAGACTACATACTTCATTCGATTTTGTTGGAAATGCTTCCAGTGATACTTGCATATTAAGAAAATTTTCAACAAAATTACAATATTGTTTTCATATTTGAAATATTATTTTCATATTTGCAAAAATATTTTTTAACTTTCTAATTTCGGCTTATGAAATTTAAATATCATCACATGAATCTTTGCACCGAAGATGTGCCAAGATTATCTCAGTTTTATCAATCTCTTTTCGGATTGAACGTCATTCAAGACGAAGAACATGGTTTGACAGGCGCGGAAACCGTCAATCGGTATGATGGTCAAGTCGCCTTTTTGAGCGACGGTCAAGTAGAGTTTCACATCACGAAGAAAGACAATGAGACCGCTTTTCGCATGAAACAGTGGATTAATCCAATCAAAAATGGTCATTTCTGTTTTCGGACGGATGATATTGAAGGGTTTAAAAAGAACCTTGAAGCGCAAGGCATCCCTTATGCCGATTATGGCAAATGGGCATTGGCGGGTTGGTATCAAATATTCTTTCACGACCCAGATGGGAATATCATTGAAGTACATCAGATAGGCATGTGAGATGAAAGATAAAGAAGAAAATAGTGTGTATTCAGCCCCTGCATTGGACAAAGGTTTGGATATTTTAGAAGCCCTTTGTCAATGTGAAAATGGACTCACGCAACAGGAAATAGCCTTGCGGCTTGGGCGCAATTTGGGTGAAATTTATCGAATGTTGAATTGTTTGGTGCAAAGGAATTATGTGGCTCATTATGGGAATGTTTATACCCTGACCTCCAAATTGTTTCAATTATCGCATTTTCACCCGCCGACTTATCGCTTATTGACGGAGGCAATGCCGATTATGGAGGAACTCTCCAGAGCGATTTCATTTCCTTGCGATTTGAGGGTGTATAATAATGGTGTTCAAACAGTTATTGCAGCGATTCAACCGCCGAATGGATTGGGTTTTATGACCCGCGTAGGTTCTGAAATTGCGGTTGCACCGTCTGCATCAGGTCTGGTGTTAGTAGCGTTTCAAGACCCTGTTATCATGGATTTGCGGATTCAGGAAAGCCTGCCGAACCAATCCGCAATGGAAATGAAACATTTTAAGCATGTTTTGAAAGAAGTTGTGGCTCATGGTTTTGCTTCCATTCAAAGCAATCAATATGCAGGATTACACGCTATTTCGTTTCCGATTCTTGATATGAATGGGTTTGCGGTTGCTGCGTTGACCGTTCCGATGTTAGCCCGCATTGACGGCACACAACAAGCAACACAACAGGACGTAACCGATAAACTTCGGAAAAGTGCAGCACAACTGAGTCGTAAAAGTGCGCTTGGAAAGACAGAAAACAAGGTTTTGAATTAGGTTTTTTAGGCTTTTCAAGATTACTTAGGATTTAAATCCTAAGTAATCTTGAAAAGCCTAAAAAGCCTAATTCAGACCTTTCCTATTTGCAGCCTTGAAAAATAGGTTCAATTTTACAGCATCATGGAAAAAATATATAAATTCTTACTTGGTAGTTCCGCCATTTTAGGGCTTTTAGCCCTCGGAACGCTGCTTTTTGGAAAGGGTATCAGTGCAATGGGACCATTCGTCATTGGTTCACTGGTCTGTTTGGCAATTGGGGGACTTGGCAATCCCAAAATAAAGCAAATGGCTTTTACGATTTGGATCTTTGTGGCAGTGACAGTGGGCATGTTTTATCCTCAATATTTTCAAAAAATCGGTGATTTCAAATTTACAAGCCTCATCGTTCCATTAATTCAATTGATTATGTTTACGATGGGGACTGAGATGAGTTTGAAAGATTTTGAAGGCGTGATAAAAACCCCAAAAGCCGTTTTGATTGGTTTAGTTTGTCATTTTACCATTATGCCCCTACTTGGTTTTTCCTTAGCCAAAGGATTTGGGTTTCCACCCGAAATAGCCGCAGGCATTATCCTAATTGGCTCCGTACCAAGTGGAGTATCGTCTAATGTTTTGGCGTTTATTGCGAAAGCCAACTTGCCTTTGTCTATCACGATTGCCACCCTTTCCACCTTGATATCGCCCATTATGACTCCTTTTTTGATGAAAATCCTTGCAGGGCAATTCGTAGAAGTGGATTTTATGAAAATGATGTTACATGTTATTGAAATCATTATTTTACCAGTTGTCATTGGTTTGGTTATCAATAAATTGATTCGCAATGGTGTCAAATGGCTACAAGCGGTCATGCCGATAATCTCTATGATAGGCATTTTGATGATGTTAATCGTCATTGTTTCTGCTGGACGCGATAATTTGTTGAACATCGGTCCGTTGCTTTTTCTTGCTTCTATGATTCACCACTCCACAGGTTATTTATTGGGCTATTGGAGCAGCCGATGGTTGGGACTTGATGAAGCGACTTGTCGGACGATTTCATTGGAAGTGGGTATGCAAAATGGTGGACTTGCCTCTGGTATTGCTTTGCAAATGGGCAAAATTGCAACGGTTGGTTTGGCTTCGGCGATTTCGGTGCCATGGATGACGATTTCGGGTTCGTTATTAGCAAACTGGTGGCAGCATCAACCTTTAAAAGAACAAAAATAAAAAGATGGAAATACATAAAATAGCTGTCATCGGTGCGGGCAACATGGGACATCAAATTGCCATGTGCGCCGCCTTAGCTGGTTTCCAAGTACGTTGTACGGATACCAATGCAGCCATCCTGAATAAAGCCATTCAGTTTGCCGATCATTATTTAAACGAAAGGGTTCAGAAAGGTAAATTGACCGAAGTTGCTGCAAACCAAGCGCGGGAAAACCTTCTTTTCACCGCCTCCATGAAAGAGGCTGCCGAAAATGCAGACCTTGTGATTGAAGCGATTATTGAAAAATTAGACATCAAACGCACGCTTTTTGCCGAGTTAGACAAAATATGCCCTGCGCACACGATTTTGGCGACGAATAGTTCTTACATCGTCAGTTCCAAGATTGCCGATGCTACTTTACGACCTGATAAGGTTTGTAATATGCACTTTTTCAATCCAGCCTTAGTGATGAAATTGGTTGAAGTCGTGCAAGGAGCGCATGTTTCAGTGGATACCGTTGAATCCGTGATGAAAGTTGCTCAAAAAATGGGCAAAACGCCTGTGCTGCTGCATAAAGAAATCTATGGCTTTTTGGTCAATCGTTTTTTGCAAGCGACAAGGCAGGAAGCCTTAAAACTCCTTGATATGGGCGTTGCTTCCTACGAAGATATTGATACGGCTGTAAAAAATGGTTTGGGCTATCCAATGGGTCCTTTTCAACTGTTAGACCTTACAGGAGTGGATTTAGCTTATCATGTGGGTATGGAAAAATACCGCGAAAGCGGCGACCCTGCCGATAGACCTTCTCCGACGATTGTTGAAAAATTCACAAAAGGGGAATGGGGCAAAAAAGTCGGAAAAGGGTTTTACGATTATGAATGATTCAATCCTTATAAGTAGTTTAAGAGGTCGGCGAGGTTGCAACCTCGCCGACCTTGATTCGATACGAATAAACTGATTATCAATTATTTACGTTTTAATAGTTTATTTCAAATCAACTACTTATTTAAAATAATGAAAATGAATTATTTATTGATGATTGGTCTTTCAGTAGGTCTATTTTCTAACTGCTCTATCCATAAATTAGAGCAAAAACAGTTGCTTACACGGATTACAGCCGCAGAAGATAGGCTTGAAATACTAAACCTGCTCGCGGGTTCGGCTTTCAGTTCTGATGTGGCATCGGCGGCGTATTGGAAAGAAATGTTTACAGAAGATGCCCTTTTTGACAGAGGACAGGGGCGGCAAGACAAAGGACGCGCTGAAATCCTAAAAATCGTTAGCAGTGCTGACCAAAAAACGGCTATCCAATTCGGGATGACTCATTTAGCGATGCTCCCTCACATCAGGCTCAACGGTGATAGTGCTGTTGCTACGGGCTATTTACTCATTGTGATGCCTGACACGGCAGCTTCTCATGTGAAACTTCCGGGTAAGGGTGTCTCTTCTGGATTTTCAATTTACCAATTGACCGTGAACCAGTGGCAACTCGTGCGTTCTACGCAGGGCTGGAAAGTTTCGCAACGCACCGTTAGACCTCTTAGTAGCAATGATTCGCAGGATATTCTTAAACGTGCCATTGAAAATGCTAAGTAGTTGAAATGGAATTTATTGATAATCAACCAATTCGCATCGAATCAAGGTCGGCGAGGTTGCAACCTCGCCGACCTTTTGGGTCGGTTCTTTCATAAGATTTTAATTTTTTTATCCATCATTTTAAAATAAAACAAAATGCATTCAAAATTATTTTTCGTATTCATTTCTCTATTTTTCATGTCAGGTGTTCAAGGACAAGAAAATTTAAGACGCGCTTTTCAGCCACCCAATGTGGTTTATAAAACGCCTTATGGCAATAATCCCAAAGCAGGGCGTTATGTGAAAGCCAAAGATGCCAAATTATATTATGAAGTCTATGGGAAAGGGCAACCGATTGTATTGTTACACGGTGGATTATTTGGCGCGACCATCGAAATGACTGATTTTATTGAAAAATTGAAGAAAAATTATCAAGTCATAGCGATTTCTACACGGGGGCATGGCAAATCTGAATTGGGTACAGAGCCACTTACGCTGGAACAAAGAGCGAATGATGCGATGGCGGTTATCAATGCCGTTACAAAAGATAGTGTCATCGTCATTGGTTTTAGTGATGGCGGTTATGCGGCTTACCAATTAGGAGCGATGTATCCCGATAGAGTCAAAAAAATGGTTGTAATGGGCGCAGGGGAACTCCGTCCGGGATTCAGGGCATTCAAATTCACTGCCCAACAAGCGATGGAAATGGACAGACCTTTTTGGAATCAACAATTAAAACTCATGCCCGAACCCAATCGAGTCGAAGATTTGTTTACGCAAGTAGCAAATTGTTATAATCAAGTTACGGTTAGCAAAGATTTATTGAGTACGGTGAAATGTCCCGTTTTAGTCATGGCAGGTGACAATGACGGCGGCAATCCAGTGGAACGAGTCGTGAGTGCAGCTCGATATATTCCGAAACATCAAATCTGCATCATCGCCAATACAGGACATGGCTGTTTTTTAGAGAATTTTGAGGCGGCTTGGGCAAATATTGCTCCGTTTTTAAAAAACTAATTCATTACACCCGTTTCCGCTTTGGAAAAGGGGCGAAATAGGATGCTTATGATTGCTATCAAAACGCAAATCGTTGAAAATCAGCGCATTCGCATCGAATCAAGGTCGGCGAGGTTGCAACCTCGCCGACCTTTTAAATCGGTTCTTTCAATTGAACTACTTAAATCCAAAGAATCCAAGTTCTTTTACACTTTACTTTGACAAAAAAGCCTATCTTTGTTTCCTTTTTACCAAAAGG
>JAAFJT010000169.1 GCA_013298955.1 Chitinophagales bacterium | reverse complement strand
AGAAGAATAGCCGAATGCTTTGAACACTCAGCTATTTATTTTCCGTTGATAGTTTTTTCATATCAACTGGGATGTCGCCCACCATCCCTCAAACGTTAACGGCGCACAGGCGACTGCGCCGCAACAAAATTTATTCACCGCAAAATTACGACATTTTAGCAAAGATGTTGTGCTTTTGCTTATCCTTTTCAGCAATGAAAGAAAAAATGCCTAACACCTTGTTAGATGTGTTTACTTTTTGTGCATGCACAAAAAAGAGCGTCAATTTATTGGAAGATTTCTCCAATGTTTTTTTTAACACTTTAAAAAATATTGAAAAATGAGAGAAATCATTGAAAAAATAAAAGATAATACGTCAATTGAGTCCATTATCGGCGAAACAGTTGCATTGAAACGCTCAGGCTCCAATTTAAAAGGTTGTTGCCCTTTGCACCATGAAAGAACGCCCTCGTTTTATGTGCGCACATCTGCGCAAACATTTCATTGTTATGGTTGTGGAAAAAATGGAGATGTTATTCAATTTTTGATAGAACGCGATGGTATTCCATTTAATGAAGCACTGCTTTTTTTAGCAAAAAAAGCCAATATTGAGTTGCCCACACGCAAAATTACGGATGAAGATGTGAAAAAATCGCATCATACCTCCAATTTGAAAGCAGCAACTAAAGTTTTTCAAGCTCGTTTGCTTGCAAATCAGTCGCACGCCATAACTTATTGGCAGTCTCGAGGACTTTTAGAAGAAACCATTTCAGATTTTGGTTGTGGATTTGCGGATGGTTCGGAAATAGATCTATTAATGTCCATCGAAACGAAACGTTCGATTGGAATTATTCATTCTGATGGCAAAACTGTTTTCGCGCACCGTTTTACGATTCCGATTTTGGACACGACAGGTAATGTGATTGCATGGGGCGCAAGGGCGATTGGCACTGCCATTCCCAAATATCTCAATTCGCCCACCACTGATATTTATGAAAAATCGAAAGTGTTATTCAATTTTGCTTTTGCGCGGCGGTATATTCGGTCAAAGGATGAAGTTATCATAACAGAAGGCTATTCCGATGTGATGATATGCTGGCAATGCGGTATCCGATATGTGGTTGCAACTTGTGGTACCAGTTTGACCGAAAAACATATTTCGGAATTGAAACGATTATCGGCTGACTCAACACGTTTATTTCGAGTTGTTTTAGCTTTTAATAATGACGATTCAGGTAAAAAAGCGACGATTCGAGCTATTCCGATGTTACTTTCAGTTGGTTTTGCTGTAAAAGTCGCCGTACCGGCACAAAAAGATATATTAGATGTTTTTGCAAAAGATGGGAATGAAGGGGTGCAACAACTGTTTTCGCAACTAAAAGATGGTGTCAATGTATTGTGGATGAAATGAATCCCCAAACAGGGGCTGAAATACAAGAAGTTGCAAAGAAAATGTGCAAAATTATTAGTTATTTGCCTGAAAATGTAAGAAATCACTATATCAAAATCGTTGCGAAATGGGCAAATACAGACGAAATTAGCATCACAACAATGGTTTCAGGAACACCATTAACAGACCATTCCGAAAAAAAAGGCTTACACGATACGGATGTACCAATAATTCCCGCATTTCCCGTGCACACATTACCAAAAAATATTCGGAGTATTGTAGCGGATGCCGAACAATGGTTGGCATTTCCGCCAGATTTTTTAGCAGCGAGTATTTTAGGAGCTGTAGCAATTTCGGCGGGGCGAAAAGTACGGTTAAAATATATCTGGGATGAGATTACATGTACGTACCTTTTATTAGTTGCGGCACCAGGAACGAACAAAACACATCCTTTAAAATTTGCATTGAAACCCATCTCGGAGAGAGATAAAGTAGCTGATAGGAAATTTCAAAAACATAAACAAATGATTGCCAATGGTTTAGATGAAGCAATCAAGCCGATTGAATGTCCTCAAATCCTATTTAGCGATTTTACGATAGAAGCATTGAGCGATGGTTTAAGTAATAACTTAAATGGGATTGCGGCTTATGTAGATGAAGCCGCGAGTTGGGTCAAGAATTTTGACCGATATCACAAAGGGAGTGAGCAAGAATTTTGGTTAGAAAATTGGAGTGGCGGTGCACTCGTCGTCAATCGAAAAGGGCGTAAAGTTTACATTGCCGCATCCAGTATTTCCTTTGTAGGAACTATTCAACCAGGATTATTAGATGAACTTTCCAAAAATGGGCGTAGTTTAAATGGTTTTGTCGAACGCATTATGTTCATAATGCCTGAAAAAGTACCTGTTGTTGCTTTAAAGATGCGAAAAGAACGCAATAATGAAGCCTTAAATAATATTCATACCCGTTATGCCACTATATTGAACCGAATTTTAGATATTGAATTGATTCCAGATGCGGACGATATTTTAGAATCTTTTCAAATTAGTTTGGATGAAAACGCGGATGATGCGCTGACTCGTTGGGTAAACAAGCAGCGAGATTATTTAAATACATTGGAAAATGAATTCACTCGGAATATTTACTCGAAAATTCAAACGATTGGTTTAAGATGTAGTTTACTATTACATTTGTTGGAGTGGGCAAGTGAGGATAAAAAGGTACCCGTTGACACACCAATTTGTATTGAAACCGTTATCAGAGCGACTGAAATTGCTGATTACATTTTACTAAATGCATTTAAAGCGAGTCAATTAATGAATTTTAGTAGCCCCATTGATAAATTGCCGAACAATTATAAAATGTGGTATCGAGAATTACCAGAAGAATTCATTACTGCGGATGCAGAGAGAATTGCTGAAAAGTATAATATAGCAAGAATGACTATTTACAGAATGCTGAAAAATCAAAACGTTCAACAACCGATGTTTCGCAAAATGGGCCATGGTAAATATGAAAAAATGTTGTATTGATATATTGCTTAAAATCAAAATAATATACTAAAACTTTTTGTGTCTATCATATTTTAGCTTGTTATAAAAGTATGAGTAAAGACGTAAATATATTGTTATTCTGCAAAATAGTGAATCCATAAAATATTATATGGATTCACTTTTTTTTTTAAAAAAAAAATCACAGTCATGTGATACTTTTGATACTTTTGATACTTTCAAATATAACTAATTGATTTTTAATTAATTACAAGCATTTGAAAGTATCACGAAAGTATCAAAAGTATCACGAACCCTTTTTTTTTTCATTATATAGGCAATAGAAAAACATTTAAAAAAATATACACATATGTATATCATTGATTATTAAATCTTTGTAAAAATGCCCTAAAATAGACCAAAGTATCACGAAATACCAAAGTACCAAAGTATCAAAAGTACCAAATGGAAGGCTAAAAATACAAGATTTTTATGCCTGCGGAACGAAAGGACGATAATGCACAATTTTTTACGACAACCGATATTATGATTCGATTGGAAGAGTTTAGCAAAAAAACAACGTTACGAAATGTAGGTATTGCATTAAAAAAACT
>JAAFJT010000168.1 GCA_013298955.1 Chitinophagales bacterium | reverse complement strand
AACCTCGCCGACCTTGATTCGATACGAATGCGCTGATTATCAATTATTTACGTTTTGATAGTTTATTTCAAATCAACTCTTATTACAATCCAAAAAATCCACGTTTAAAAATTACTTCTTTTCGTCCTCATTCGGTTCTGCGGGGGCATGCAACATGCCTCCAAAAAAACCACCGATTTGATTGGCAAAACGCAACCAAGTCATCATAATATTTTCATTTTTTTCAGCACTGGTAATGACCGTATCCGCGCCTTTATCGCCCATTGTCATACGTAAATCCGAAATAGGCAAATTAGGTAGCATCATTTTCACCAACATAATTGCAGGATACCCCGAACTTAATGCCGCATCTAAATTCAAATGCAGTCCAAAAGCCGATTTTGCTAATTCCGTAGTACTTTCGATGGCTTCAATTGGTTTATCTAAGGCTTGGCGCATGATTTCTGCGGAACTCGAATCCGTCATAATCAACATATCATTTTGCCATAGCATTCGATTCATTTTAAACCCTGCTTTGCCTTTTAAAGGATTGGGGCTGGGCATATCCGTATTGGGTGGCGGCATTTCAATATCGGCATCCATGTTCAACGAATCCGTAGGTGCATCCTTTAAAGTATCTTTTTCAATTGTAATCGTTTGATTATCAGATGATTCTGTCGGAATCGATGCTTTTTTTATTCCAGCATCTGAGGGCGCAGGAACGGTTGGAAACGCTGATTTTGCAATGGTATCTGGTTTTTTAACCAACGTATAAACGCCTACCGAATCCATCGTCAATTGTTTATTCACCAACATTTGTTTCAATGTTTTTTCAACTGCTTTTTTTTGTTGGGTCGGCATGACCAAAATCGGGTGAATGCCTGCCGTATCCATCCGAATCGAAAACAACATATCACCGTGCATCGATTTCAACGCTTCTTTAAACATTGATTTTGCCGAATCTGCCATCGGTAACATATTATCAAAATCGCCCATTTTGGATACTAAATAATTGGTATTCAACGACATAGCAACATTGACAATATTATTGGGATGATTCATAAAACGACTAAAATCGGTTTGCAGACGCGGTTTAAAAAACAAACTCAATTGCTTTTTCAAAGAATCCGTGAGTTGATAATCAGTGTGACTGGTCATCCGTCCCTTTGAAAAATCAGTGAAACCAGTCACCACTAAGTCTTCATAACCCGTTTTGCCCATCATTTCGCCGATGCCCGGGATGCTGCTCAACTGACTTTGGATGGATTGCCCCCATTTGTAATAGCTCGCCACATCGTGATTGCCCATCATGGCTTTTTGAAAGGCGGCATCCGTCAAAACCGACCGTGTAGGACTCAGATTGAACAAAGCAACAGGGTCTATCGGGGCAGCCGCGACTTCAGGTTTTTGATTATAAGGCACTTGTTTGGACATTTTTCCGAGCGATTTACTCATATTTCCCAAACTGGATTGCATACTCATCACCGCTGCATTGCCTTTCCATGATAACATAAAGCTATCATTTCCAATGAATTGTACACCATTACTTTTGCGAATCTGTTGTTTAGAATCGCTTTCGCGCAACATTTTGGCAAAATCAGACGGATTGCTCAATAAAAAATATAAATGATTGCGGTCATTGTCTTTCACCCAATAACCATGTTGATTGAAATCAACGCCCGATTTATCAGCATCCAACAAAATCTTTGAAAAAGCGGCATTTTTACCTTTGCCCAACTGTTCGCGCAAGGTTTTGAACATTGAAAAAGATTGAATCGCTTTTTTATCCAATTTACCATTGATTTTTTTCAAATCAATGCGCGTGATGCGTTGCGATTCTTTGGGGACGATTTGCGCAGCATCGTTCAACCGAAAAGCATTACCACAACCACTTAACAAAATACACACGCATAAAAACGTCGGTGAAAACCCTCTTTTCATCGGTATTGTAGGAGTTAAAATGAAGAATATAGAAATCGGGGGCAAATTGAAACTTCTACCCGAATTATCCTAATTGTTTTAAAAATATTTTTTTGACAAATATTATGTTTTACGCAACTCATCGAAAATAAAATCACAAAAAGCAGTTTTAAACGATACATCCAAAAGTTTTGCTATTTTTACAACCTTAAATTTAAATTTCAATCAAATTAGAAATATATGAATCGCAATTTAACATTTTGGATTCTCGCCAGTTTGGTCATTGGCGGGTTGATTGGCTATTTTTTCCCAGAAGTGGGCAAAGATTTAGACATTTTAGGCAAAGTTTTTTTGAAACTCATTAAAACGATTGTGGCACCGTTGCTTTTCGCAACTTTGATTATGGGCATTGCGGGCGGCAGTGGTGAAGGCATTGGGCGCATGGGCGCACGAGCGTTTGGCTATTTTATTGTGGTCACGTCATTGGCATTGGTTTTTGGTCTGGTGGCGATAAACATCACGAAAGCGGGTGATGACCCGCGCATCAACCGCGAAAAAGCCATGCAATTTCAATCTAAAACGGCTTCGGTCAAGAAAGATTGGAAAGATGTTGCCGCGCCGATGGTGGTTGCCGAAACGGAAAAGTTTTTAAACGTTTATGAAACGACTGCCGAAACAGACCGTCCTGCGGTGGTTCAACGGAGCATTGATTCGCTTCAAAAGCGCATGGCAGATGCTAAAATCATTGCCGATAAGCCTCCAAAACAGGATTGGAAAGACATTATTGCACATATGTTTCCTGAAAATATTGCTAAATCCATTGCTGAAAATCAAGTTTTACAAATTGTGATTTTTAGTATTTTGTTTGCCTTAGGCATCAATATGGCGGGCGGCGAACATAAAGTTCGGATGATTCATTTTTGCGAAAGTTTGGCGGCGGTCATGTTCAAATTTACGAATATTGTCATGTATTTCGCGCCTTTTGGCGTAGCGGGCGCGATGGCATCTGCGGTGTCCGTGATGGGTGCGGATGTTTTTATTCCGATGTTGAAATTAATTGGCACTTTATATGGGGCTTTAATTGCTTTTGTCGTAATTGTATTTGGTTCTATCATGTGGTGGTTCAAAATTGATGTGGTGCGTTTTTGGAAATCGGCTAAAACACCCGTGTCGATTGCATTCAGTACGGCTTCGAGTGAAGCGGCACTTGCGCCTGCGATGGAGGCGATGGAAGCCTATGGCGTGCCGCGTCGGATTGTTTCCTTCGTGTTGCCGACAGGGATGAGTTTCAATTTGGATGGTTCTACGTTATATCTGTCTTGCGCGGCGATATTTGTGGCGCAGGCGACCGACCATAGTGTAGCCTTGCATTGGGGCGAACAATTGACGCTTTTGGGGACGTTATTGATAACGAGCAAAGGTGTTGCAGGTGTTGCGCGGGCATCTTTGATTATTTTGATGGGAACGATTGGGCAATTTGGGATTCCAGAATGGCCTATTTACCTCATTTTGGGCGTAGATGTTTTAATGGATATGGTGCGAACGGGGACGAATATGTTAGGAAATTGTTTGGCAACCGTCGTCATTGCAA
>JAAFJT010000167.1 GCA_013298955.1 Chitinophagales bacterium | reverse complement strand
TGTTTGATGACTTTTTTAAAATCCGCCTTTTGAAGAAACTGCTTGAATTGAGCTTGTTTATCAAGCGATTTTTGTTGCCAATTTTTTAAATTTTCTGATTCCATTGTGCAAAATTACAATTTTGAACGAAAAATTTACAACATAAGTGGTTAATGTTAAATAATCGACAACAACGTTTAGAGGGTTTCAAACCCTCCAAACGTTATAATGTGCAGCAAGTTGAACTCGAATATTGGCTTTAATTCAAAAATGAAGCAGTGGAATAATGTGCGGCAAGTTTCAACTTGCCGCACATTGAGTTCCCTCTGGCGGTGCAAACCGTTTACGCAAGATTTTCAAACCGCGATGACCGCACAATTATCTTAAAACTTAAAAAACACGGGACTATCTGAATTGGCACATTTTTTTTTATCTTTGCCCGCAATTTTTTTCAACAATGAATTTAGGGATTGACATGGGCAATACGCGGACTAAAATCGCTTTTTTTGACCAAAATGACTTGGTTCAGCAAGCGATTGTGCCGCAACAATCGTTAGAATCCTTGTTGGAAGCTGTCGCTAACGCGCCGCAGCCCATTCAACAAGCGATTTTAACCTCCACGAGTCGAACCGAGGAAACGGTTGTCGAAGCCATACGGAACGCGTTTAAAAATGCGTTTCCAATCATTACTTTGCAACAGGATACCCCGATTCCGATTCAAAATCGGTATAAAACCCCGAAAACACTCGGTAAAGACCGTTTGGCAGCCGTAATCGGTGCGCATTTTTTGTTTCCAAAACAAAATGTTTTGGTCATTGATGCGGGTACATGCGTTACGTATGATTGGATTTCGGCAAAAGGGCAATATTTTGGAGGCAATATCAGTCCCGGTTTGCGGATGCGCTTACAAGCAATGCACCATTTTACGGCAAAATTGCCTTTGATTGCACCGCCGATAAGCGATTTACCGATGGATTTAATCGGTATTGATACTGAAAATGCCTTGCGTACAGGAGCCAGTTATGGCTTAATCGCAGAGGCTGATGGCATGATTCGACGTTATCGCAAACAATTGGGCGCATTAACCACCCTTTTTACAGGCGGTGACGGCGCATTTTTACACCAAAAAACCCTCGAAAAAAAAACCACGTACGAACAAAATATTGTTTTGATTGGTTTAAACCAAATTTTAATTTATAACAATCTATTGTAAAGCAACTCCATATTAGATGAATATCAAACAACGGCTCATCACCGCCCTTTTTTCCATCAGCGTTGTCGCCCTACCTGTTGTATTAGTGGCGCAAGTGATTGACAATGATTTTAAAAATAATCAACCTAAAGAAAATAGCCCCTTTTCGCGGTTGGGTTTCGGCAATTATACGCCGACGACATTGACGGCGATGCAAAGTATGGGCGGCATTTCAGCAGGTTTTCGGGATGGCGACTTGTTGAATTTTCAAAATCCTGCGTCTTTCGGTTTTCTCCGCCAAGCCACTTATGAAGCGGCATTTTACGGCAAAAACACGATATTGACGGGTCGAAACACGACATCAAGCAGTTGGAGTGGCAATTTGGCGTACCTCGCACTTGGTTTCCACACGCGCAACCCTATCAATGAGGTATTGGATAAAAAAGAAAACCCATTGAGTTGGGGCATGGGTTTCCAACTTTTGCCTTATAATTCGGTGGGTTATAATGTGTCAGTTGAGACCAAACTACAACCGCAGGATAGTGTTTCGATTACCACTTTTCACTTAGGCAGTGGCGGGACGTATAAAGCCGCTTTTGCTACGGGATTGGCGTATAAAGGTTTCGCATTGGGCGCGTCTGCGGGCTACCTTTTCGGTAAAATGAACTTAGACAGGCAGATACAATTTACAAATCTTCCTTATGCGTCTCCCGATTTATTGAGTGATGAATATGCTGTACGCGGCGTTTTTGGACAATTAGGCGTGCAATACGACATCACTTTGGATAAAGCACCCGAAATTCGCCAAAAGCGGCATTTGGTTTTAGGTGCGTCAGTGCAACCCGGTTTTGATTTTACGACAACCGCAACTCAATTTTATCGCCGCCGCAGTTACACCGTAACAGATACCTTGCGTTACGTCACAGATATTGAAGGCAAAGGGCGGATGCCGACAGAATATAATATCGGATTCATGTATGAAAAAGCAGGATTATTTCGTTTAGGCGCGGATTACAGTGCGGCAAATTGGAATACCTATAAAAATGCTGCAAAATCAGATATTTTATATGACACCTATAAATTTGCAGCAGGTTTGGAATACATTCAAGATGCCGCTTCCTACAAATCCTATCGCAAAAGAATCCGATATAGATTGGGTTTTTCCACAGGGACAGACCCGCGCAAATTGGGCGGCGAACAGTTGAAACAATACGCCGTAACCGCAGGTATGGGTTTCCCAATCATCATGCCGCGTGAACAAACGTCTTACATGCACTTGGCATTGGAATATGGCAAATTGTATAATTCGACGTTGGCAGAAGAATCGGTTCGCATAACGGTTGGTTTTACGCTGAATGACAATACATGGTTTTTAAAACGCAAGTATCAGTAATTGATAGGTAGGGACTTTACGTAAGTGTTCGTAAAGTCCTATAAAAATGGGGGACTTTACGAACACTTTACGAACACTTACGTAAAGTCCATAAAAATGGCAGGCTGAAAGTCGATTTTTTTAACAAAAAAATGCAAATGATTTTTGTTTTTACCTCAAAAACAGTACGTTTGTCCGAAATTTATTTCTTCATAAAACAAACATTCCCTGTAACTATGAGTAGCTTAAAAACGCCGCTTCAACCGAACCGAACCTATCATCTGTTCACACACGCTGTTCAAGATAGTAATTTATTCTTGAAACCAGAGAACTATTATCATTTTTTAAATTGTTGGAAACGATTAACGCATCCACTGTTTACAACATATGCCTATTGTTTGATGCCCAATCACTTACATCTGTGCGTGAAAACAGCCGATGAATCCATGATTCCTGATGTGAAAAATCTGGGTCTTTTTTTGAGTAAAACGGTAAGCAACGTTTTGAGTAGTTACACTCAATCCTTTAATCGTCGAAAACAACAAAAGGGTAGTTTATTTCGCAGTCGCTTTGGACGTATTGAAGTGCTGGATGAGGGGTATTTTAGAAACCTTATTTGCTACATTCACCACAATCCGATTCATCATTTTAAACGAGATAGCTATGAGGATTATCGGTTTAGCTCCTATAATGTTTACAAACAATACGCATTATTGACTGAAAAAGAGGCAGAACAAGAACTCATTCAACAAGAAGCCTATAATTATGTAATAAATTTGTTTAATAACAAAAAAGATTTTAACGATTTTCATGAAACCTATCGGATGGAAAAACGCCATTTAGCGATTCAAGCTGCGGTAGAAGCACAATTTTTGGGAAAGGAACCTCTTTTTCAACCCAGTAAACTGATATTAGAATAATATTTAATATTTTAACAGTTTTATGAAAAGAGCCTTGTGCAATGGTTGCACAAGGCTCTTCAAAATACGGGACTTTGCGAACACTTACGTAAAGTCCTCTATAAATTAATCCGTATCGTCACATTATGCGTCCCTTTAAATGGATTGGACATCAAATAGCCATAGTCTAAACAGACATTTCTACCTA
>JAAFJT010000166.1 GCA_013298955.1 Chitinophagales bacterium | reverse complement strand
TGTTGGTGGTTATAGCGGCGGGGATCCACCTCTTCCCATTCCGAACAGAGAAGTTAAGCCTGCTTGCGCTGATGGTACTGCGTCCCTGAACGTGGGAGAGTAAGTCGCTGCCAACACAATATAAACAACGTGCCTCACTCAAACTTTGAGTGGGGCATTTGTTATTTTATTTGGAAAATTCAAAATTATCTCTTAATTTTGCCTTAGAAATAAAACCAATCATGCCAAACGTACTTCATTTAGACGATTTAAGAAAAGGTTGTTCGGGTATCATACCTTCATGGGGCGATTTTATGGCGGATTGTGCGTTATTTTCATTTGCATCACAAGGACATCAATCGGGTGTCCTGATGAATGTCAAAACGGATAATGGGAATGAACTTTATACGATTACTTGGGAAGGAGTGATGGATTTTGAAATGGAGAAATCCATGAACGATGATGAGCGAGCAACCGATAATGCGGCAATGTGCATTGCGATCTTGTTAGTCTTGAATCGGACTCCGTACACAGCGTTTATTCCTTCCCGAAAAAAATCAGGTATTGATTTTTGGTTATTTCTTAAAGAACCGAAATCGTTACATTATTCGTTTGCGGATGCTCGTTTAGAAATTTCAGGGATTCGGAAAGAAAGTCGAACGAATACACTTTCAATTCGCCTTAAATTGAAAAAGGTGCAAGTTAAAAAATCAAATCATTTAGGCATTGATGTCTATTTTGCAATCACCGAATTTCATAAACCTCAATCAATGTTTGTCACAAAATGAGTAATTTAAAAGAAATACATCAAACGGCTTCAACCTATATGCAAATGGCTCTGGTGGCACAAGGGCGCGGCAACGAACCTGAATCGTTGCGGTTGTTTGAATTGGCTTTTGAAGCAGAAAAGCAAGCGGCATTATCATTATGGAGTGATTTTGAGAATGAACCGACTCGCTCGATTTTATTTCGGAGTGCGGCAAATCTTGCAATGGATTGCAAAAAATATGCCGAAGCGAAGAAAATGATTCATTTGGGGCTTGCAGGCAACTCTTCAGAGGAGATTGTGGACGAACTCTTACAGTTGTCGAAACAGATTGAGAAAGAATTAAAATTAGCCAAACAGCCTCAAGTTGTAGCTGAGAAAGCTAAAAAGCCGCAACATTTTTGGTTGAAGGGTACTTTGACTATTGCAGATGCACGACAACACCAAATTAGGATCGTTTCAGATGATAATAAAATTGCAAAAGTCCATTTTCCAAAAGATTTAGGCGAGATTGTACGCAACTATTGGAATGAATATGTCAATGCATACATTCTAAAACAAGGCAAAATCCTCACTTTAGTAGATATTGATAAGATTTTCATGCAGAAAACGGCTTGAAAGGGTATCTTTTGCGCTGTTGTACTTGTGTGCCAGCACAATACCTAAAAATATAGCTATGTGTTATATATGTAATTTAAAAATTATTCATTAGTTTGTTTAATGTTTGAAAATAGAAAAAAATTAGTGTACGTTTGCAGCGAAAATTAAAGTTTAATAATTGAAGTTTATTTTTAAGTCATAAGTGCACTGATTTTTTTTAAAACCAATAGACTTCTTGTAAGTTGATAATCAATGAGCTATAAAATCAAAAAATGCAATTAATTGATTATCATTGTTTTATAAATATTATCATAATTAATGATTAATCACATACAGCAAAAAATATTTTCTAAAAGGCTGTGTGCGCTTCTAAAGCGAGCTTTTAGCCTAAGCTAAAGGGTTTAGCGAAAAGTTAATCATATCATTAATTTAACTTTAATTATAAATAATTGATTGTCAATATGCAACAAATCGTTGCCTGTTTTTTTAATAACTAATTACACCAACTTAAACTAAAATATGTCAATTTAAATGGAATGTGTAATATTTGATATGGATGGAGTTTTAATTGACAGTGAGCCTTTACATTACAGAGTAGATAAAATGCTTACTGAAAGTTTGAATATTGATTTATCAAAGGAATATCTTGATAGTTTTATTGGATACTCTGATATAGCCATGTGGCAAAAGTTGAAAAATGATTTTCAACTTGAAATCAATATTAGTGTCTTGTTAGAGAGTCAACTCGTACTGAAATTACAATTACTGCAAGAATGGGCTTGCGAGCCTATTGACGGAATATTAGAACTCTTAACTGAATTAAAATATAATAATATTCCTATGTGTATAGCATCCTCATCTCCACGAAGCTTCATCAATGCTGTGCTTAAAAAATTAAAAATCTCTAAATTTTTTCATTATATTGTAAGTGGAGATGATGTGAAACATAGTAAGCCAGATCCTGCTATTTTTTTAATGGTATGTCAACTTTTACAAATTGAACCAGCTACCAGCTAAATGTGTAGTGATTGAAGATTCTGAAATTGGGATTATCGCTGCTAAAAAAGCATCTATAAAGTGTTTTGCTTTTCGTAATCCTAATTCTGGAAGACAAGATCTGTCTCAAGCTGATATTGTGGTCAATGATATAAATGAAATAAATCTTAATAAAATTCAAGAGTTAATATTAGGCAATTTTTAACATCTCTAAACCAATTAAATAATGAAAATTTTGATTTATCATAGTGGACATAATGTTAATAAAAATAAATGTGAATTTTTTAATGCCATACAGGATATCAATTTTAAGATGGTAATCAAATCTTTAGGCGTTCCGACAACCGATATATTACTATCACAGGACATTGAATCTTTAAACGCAAAAAATTTGAATATAATTATTGTCAATACAGATACTCCAGATTATTCGACTTTAAATAAAATTTGTCGAAAAATAACTTCTCAAACTGAAATCAAATGTCTTTTCATATTTAAAAACACATTTGATAGAGTGGATACTAAATTAAATAAAATATTCAATTCTTGGGGGATAGAAATTAACCCTGTTTTATCAAGTTACAGTTCACTTGATAAAACATTGAAATTTTCATTTGTTAATGAAATGGAAATTTCTAATAAATCCATTCATATTGTAAATTCTTTAAGTTTTAAATGCTTGGACAAGCATATTAACAAGATTATTGTTAATGATTTAGATGGCAATCCAGTCATAATTCGTACAGAAACCAATAAAAATGTATTATATTTTGTTGGTACTTATTTTTCTTTTACTGATATGCATATAGGGGATGGCGATAATTTTTATTTACTTGCAAATATAGTCAAAGATTTGCTTGATATTCAAGATGAGAGTTTAGATAAAAGTTCATTTTTATTTTCTAATTTGAGCGTTACACAAGAGGATGACATTTTCACTTATACTGTTAGTGAAGATACGAAAAAATATATAATTTTTTTATATGAAAAATATTGTTTGGGAATTAACCCTTATAAAAATTCTGACGATTTTGTTTTAAATGCATCACTTGCTTTTTCTGAGTTACCTTTAGAAATTCGAAAATCTTTTAGAGAGTTTGTTATTAAGGGAAATTTAAATGGAGGCATATTATTGAAAAACTTGCCTATTGATATTGACTTGCCTTTAACACCAACCTCTCTTGAAGAAATAAAGTATAAAAAAAGTTTTTTAAATGAATTTATTATATTACTGGATTAAAAAAAAAATGAATTATAAAAGGTTATTTTAAAAAAGGTTACGTATTGTAGTTAAATTTAAAAGTACCTTTTAAAAGGCTCACAAACACCTCAAAAAAAGTTTTTAGGTTATAAATGACTTCTTTAAGCGAAATGAAACCATCTAAAAAGGTAGAAATCTCAGGGCATTCTTTAGATTTAAACACTTTTTG
>JAAFJT010000165.1 GCA_013298955.1 Chitinophagales bacterium | reverse complement strand
TACGTTTAAATAAGTTAAAAAAAAATAAAAATTCAATGAACTGAATTGCGATGCAAAGATAAATCGCTTCTAAGAAAGGTGCAATAGTTATTTCTAACTATATGCTTTTTTTAAATAATTGATAATCAGTGATTTATATTTTTTATTTTTTGTCATTCCGTAGTTAACGCGCCACAAATTTCGTAAATTTTTCAAATTTACGAAATTTTGAACGAACTGACGGGGCGAGCCGTGTTTAAACAGCCAAACGGACGATTTCAAGTGCTTCTAACCCATCGTCATTCACCACTTTGACGGCAATCGTATGTTGACCCGCCTTCAACGAAAGCGTTTGTTCGCCTTTTTTGTCCAACAGGATGCTCGGACGAAAGCCTATATTCGATTTATAATCCAAATCCCAACTATAAAATTGGATTTCGCAATCCGATTGCGCCGTTGCGACCAATTGCACATTCGACAATCCTTTTTTATCGCTCTGGAAAACCGTCTGCGTGACTTGCAACTTCGGACGGTGCGCCATCGGCACGATTTCCGAAACTTTCACTAATTGAATATTAACATGATCCACATTTTTCAACCGCGCCACTTCTTCATACGCGCCTTTGCCAAACGAAAACGCGATTAAATAACCTATCGGACGGGCTTCCAATTGATGCTTTTCATACAAACGCTTGTCATAACGCATAATGGCGGATTGGAAATTATCTACCACATTGCGCCCGATGCCATCGCTGCGTTTGACTTGAATCGGGACACCCTCTTTGGATTTGCCGTCTATGCCTAAATCACCGCGTTGCCGCACATTCGGTATCCCGCCGAATTGCGTAATGATGAACGATTCAAATTCAAACGCATCTTGGTATCGCAACGTATCGAAATCATATTTAAGCAATTGAATTTCAAAGGGTTGTGAAAACAAATCGCGTTGTTGCATTAAGCGCATTTCGGTCACTTTGATGGCTTGCACCGATTGATCGATGCCGAGCCATCGTCTTTTTAAACGGTCGGCTACCGCAACCGTCGTCCCGCCGCCTACAAACGGGTCGAGGACAATATCGCCTTCATTCGATGCCATTTCGATAATGCGTTCTAATAACTTTTCGGGTTTTTGAGTGGGATAACCAATCTTTTCACTTGAAAAAGGTTGCACATTCTGAATATCTGCCCACAAATCGCCCACTAAAACGCCTTTATCCTCATCCAAATACTTTTTTCGTTGAATTCTACCTTCCATTTTTTTAGGAAAAACCAGCATATCCTCTTTATCCATTTGTTCCATGCGTTCTCGACTGACAGCCCAACCTTTTTCAGGTGGTTTGTAACCTTTATATTCATAAGTCAAATTCGGACGTGGGTTTGGACTGGATAAATCACTGATTCGATAGCGTCCTTTGTTATCATAATGCTTATAAAATTTGCTTAAATAGCTTTCATCATAAGCGGTATATTGTGGTTTGTACGCATATTTATCACTTTTAGTGTAATAAAAAAGGACATCACAAACATTGGCTAATTTCTTTTTAGCATCATTGTGCGTATTAGTGCGTTGCCAAACAATCATATTTCTAAAATTGGGTTCCCCAAACACACTATCTAAAATAAGATATTTGATTTGTGCTTGCGCGTGCCAGTCACAATGCAAAAAGATACTGCCCGTCGGTTTCAAGATACGGTGCATTTCGCGGACGCGTTCTTTGAGCCAGTCAATGTAATGCGGGATGCCGCCGAGCCATCTATCTTGGAAACTGCGGATTTCGCCCGCATCGCCCCAGATGACTTCATAATTGCGATTCGAAAAGAAAGGCGGGTCTAAGTAAATCAAATCAACGGATTCACTGTCCACGCGTTTCAACATTTCTAAATTATCGCCGAGAATTAAAGAATTCATAAACAAGGTTTTGGCGCAAAGGTAGTTAAATCTTAAAAGAAGCGCGTCCAAACATTGCAGATTTGAATTGAAAGCGTTACCCGACCCGCCTTTAAGAAAAGAAAGGCGGTCGAAGTAAAGCAAGTCCAAAATGCGTTGTGCAAAATTTTAAAACAAAATTTCGTAAATTTTTCAAATTTACGAAATTTGTGGCGAAAATGACAAAGGCGCGTACCTGTCAACATTAAAAACTAAAATCATCCACGCTATCCAACCATTTTTCCAACTCGCCTATCACACTCGCCACACAACCGTCTTCAAAAGGCGATTGCAAATTTGCCAGTTTGACCAATTCGGTAAACGATTGTGTCCCACTTGCCCGACATAATCGCGCGTAATCTGCCCAAGCTTTTTTATGATTTTCGCGGTCTTTTTTCCAAAATTGGAACGCGCAAATCTGCGCCAATGTATAATCAATGTAATAAAACGGATGTTGAAAAATATGATTTTGTTTATGCCACCAACCACCACTTTCTAAAAAAGCATTGCCATCATAATCTCGGTGCGGCAGGTATTTTTTTTCAATCGCCCGCCAAGCAGCATTGCGTTCCTGCGGAGAGGCTGTTGGATTTTCATACACAAAATGTTGAAACTCATCGACAGACACGCCATAAGGCAAAAATAAAATCGCACTCGTCAAGTGTTCATAATGATATTTGGGCGTATCCGCACCAAAAAACAGGGGCATCCAGGGCCAAGTAAAAAACTCCATACTCATCGAATGGATTTCCGCCGCTTCGGTGGTGGGCCAATTGTATTCGCCAATTGACGTTTTTCGACCCGAATACACTTGAAACGCATGCCCGATTTCATGGGTCAACACATCAATATCGCCGCTTGTCCCATTAAAATTAGAAAAGATATAAGGTGCTTTGTATTTGGGAATATAGGTGCAGTACCCACTTGGATATTTGCCTTCTTTGTTGACCAAATCCATCAAATCATTATTTTTCATCATTTGAAAAAAACGATTGGTGTCGCTTGAAAGTTCAGCATACATCTTTTCCGCGCCGTTCAAGATGAACTGAGCATCTCCTTTGGGAGTCGGATTGCCCGATGTAAACTTAAAATCTTCATCATAATATTTCAATTTATCTAATTTCAAGCGTTGTCGTTGTCGTTCCAAGAGTTTTTGCGCCAACGGGACAATCAATTCCAAGACTTGTTTGCGATAATTGGCAACCATTTTAGCATCATAATCGGAACGCATCATCCGCGCATAACCCAATTCGATAAAGTTTTCATAACCCAATGTTTTCGCCATTTTATGGCGTACTTGAACCAATTTATCATAAATATCGCCCGTTTTTTTCGCATTTTCCTCAAAAAAACGCCATTTGGCTTCACTGGCGGCTTTGCGAGTGACTCGATTCTGCCCGCATTCTAAGACTTGAATCCCATAAATATTATATTCTTTTCCTTCAAATGGGATTTTTGCTGCCGATTTTACTTTGACATATTCGCCCGACAATTTGTTTTCCGCTTGCAAATCGGTCAAGATAGCGGGTTGAAAAGTGGTCAAAGCCAATTGCGCGAGGTTGAATAATTGCTTCCCATGCCGCGCTTCCAAGTCGGCGCGAAATGGCGAATGTACCAATTTTTGATAATATTCATTGATAAACGACTCAAAACGCGGGGTATTTTCATCAAAAAAGGCTTGTTCTGCCTCATAGAAAGTATCTCGCGTATCGGTCGTATGCCGAATATAACACAAGTTGAGCATCGTGCTAAACTCATTTCGGAGGCGATTGATGCCAGTAAGTGCTTTGTTGGCAGCTTCTGCATTAGAAGCATTGCCCAAAGCAGCGACTTGTTTTTGAAACCTTGTAGCAAGGCGTTCCATATCGGGTCGCGTGTAGGTATAGTCGGTAAATTTCATAAATCGTGATTTTTAAGAAAAGTTTGGCAATGATGGTGCTAATTTTTGACTTTTTGAAAAAAAAGAGCGTTTTTA
>JAAFJT010000164.1 GCA_013298955.1 Chitinophagales bacterium | reverse complement strand
TCGGGCGAACCAAGCCAGCATCAATTGTTCTATTATCATCACCACTTGCTACCGTAACAGCTTGTGTTACACCCGTTTGTGGATTCGCATTGCTATCATCTGTACCTGTTGCATTCGCACCTTGTGTCGTGAAATCTAAGCCTAATGGCTTGACAAACGTTACTTGGTATGTACCCGGACGCAAGTTAGAGAACAAGTATAAACCATTTGCATCAGTGAGCGTCGTCAAAGTAACGGTTGTGCCATTGCCTGTTGTACCCGTCAAATTCACGGTTACACTTGGAACACCCAATTCACCTGCGGCTTGTAAACCATTCCGTGAATCGTCCATCCAAACCAAATCGCCCAATTTCGCTGGTTTGTATAAACCTGCATCAATCACTACATTAGAAGAGGTCAACACAATCGGTTCCGAAAAACCATCTGAGGCAATATCGGAATCAGACAAATCACTGCCCTGATTTTGATACGTTACCAAATCATCTGCTATCAACACGAAACGCACACGGTAGTTCCCCGGATTTAAACCATCAAAAACATACGCACCATTTGCATCCGTCGTCACCGTTTTTGTAACAGGGTTGCCATTAGCATCGGTACCCGTCAAAATTACGGTAATACCTTCACGGCGGGGTTCTGTATTTTGCGTTCCATCTCCATTCGTATCATTCCAAACAATCCCTTGTATTTTTAACAAACAAGCAGCTCTATCAATCGTAATTTGTTGAGAACCAACAGTTACGTTTCCACAACTATCGGTAGCCGTCCAAGTACGTGTCAATAAAGTAGAATCTGCATTGGCAACTTGGGTCATCACCACTCGTGCAGCATTACAAACATCTGTTGCAGTTACCGTTGCAGCCGTTGGAATCGAATTGCAATTAACCGTAACATTTGCAGGAACACCCACTAACACAGGACGCATGGTATCACGCACTACAATCGTTTGTTGCGTTGTAGAAACATTGTTACAAGCATCTGTGGCAACCCAAGTCCGCGTCAATATATAATTGCTTACACAATTGCTATCCGTACGACTTTGGGAATACGTCAAAGTAGGCTGTTGGTCGCAATTATCTGTAAAAGTTGGGTTGAGTACGACTGGAATATTATTACAATTCACCGTTACATTCGATGGCACTGTGCCAAATAAAGGTGCTGTAAAATCGCCAATACTTATCAATTGGATTGCAGTAGCGCGATTGCCACACAAATCCGTAGCGGTCCAAGTCCGTTTGATGATGGAACTGCCTACACAATTACCTGCAAGCGTCTCATCACTCATCGTGACTCTTGGATTATTATCACAAGCGTCGCTTGCCGTTACATTCGGTGCAGTAGGTATCGTACCACCACAATTGATAGTAGCATTTGCTGGAACACCAACTAACATCGGACGCGTTGTATCCATGACCGTTATTGTCTGAGACACAACTGCTGTATTACCCGCAGCATCCGTAGCCGTCCATACCCGAATCAATTTATAATTTTTCGCGCAAGTACTATCTATTTTGCTTTCACGCTGCACTACTGTTATATTCGCAGCACAATTATCCGTTACAACGGGGTTTTGAACCGTAGGCGGTGTACATTCAACCGTTGCATTAGCAGGAACACTTGCGAATACTGGTGGAATGGAATCATTCAATCGAATGATTTGACTGATTGTTTTCGCATTGCCATTCTCATCCGTAGCCGTCCAAATCCGCGTTACCGTGTATTTGAAAGCATTTGTACTATCTGAAATCACTTGTGCATACGTAATCGTTACGTCTGCGCCGCAATTATCACTTGCTGTTACCGTCGGAATCGCAGGTAAGGTACAAGCCGAAACCATATTTGCCAATGTTGCATTGAAAATAGGGGCAGCCGTATCTTTCACGATTACAATTTGGCTTGCTGTTGCCGTATTACCACAAGCATCGGTTGCTGTCCAAACCCGCGTCAACTGATACCGTTGAACATGGGTACTGTCCGTAACCGTTTCGCTCAATGTAATTACAATTGATTGAGTAGCCGTACAATTGTCTGTTGCTGTTACCACAGCAGGCTGTGGGCGCGGACACGTAACGGTTGTATTTAGAGGCACATTCTGTAAAGTCGGTGCTACTAAATCTTGATTCGATGGGCAATCGCAAGGGTTCGTACAATTTGGAATCGTAATGCGAACACTATCTTTACATTGATTGGTATCAACATATTCAAAATCATATAAACCAGCCTTACTCATATTTTGAACCGCCCCAGCATTGGAAATCGTAGCCGTTGCCAATACAGGTTGATTCAAAAGCGTCCAAGTACCTGTTGCATTAAAATTATAAACGCTTGGTGCAATGCCTTGTGCATTACAAACAAAAGTCGAATCTAAACCCACATTCGGCTTAGGATTCACTTTTACCACAACCTTAATATCATGGTAACAAAGTCCTGAACCATTGCTGGATTGTTTACGCACCCAATAATCGCCACTGCTACCTACTTTGGAAGTTGGTAATGGGTTTAAACCTGTGCTTGCATCAGAAGCAGTAGTGTGATACGTAATCTTGCCCGTTATATTATTCGCATCCACAATGCCAATAGCTGCCAAATTCACGGAATCAGGCGCACAAATCGGCGCAGGCTGATTCGCCAAAGTCAAATTCGGCGGCGAACAGGGACAATTTGGAATTGTAATTTGAACTGTATCCTTACAAATATTGCTATTGATGTATTCAAAAACGTAGTTACCTGTCCATGTCAAACTGTCTGCATAACCTGCTGCTGAAATCGTTGGATTCGAGTTTACAGGCTTCGACAAAATCCGCCAAGTACCGTTTTCTTGGAAATCATAATTATTATCCACAACGCCTTCATGACAAATGAAGATATTGTCATCGCCTAAATTCGGTTTTGCATTTACGTTGACCGTAATAATCGCCGAATCTCTACATCCTGCTGCAGTTGTACCGATAAAGTAATAGCCTGTCGCAGGAACTGCTGGATAAACGGTTGTTGGATTTGAAACACTCGTTCCTGTAAAGGTATTCAAAGTCCAAGCACGGCTGCCAGTTGCTGACAACGCGTAATTAGAAACCATTGAAGTCAAATTCAAGGCATCACCTTCACAAATCGTGCGGGTTACATTCGCAAAATCAGGTTTTGGATTGATAACCATTAAGACACTTGCGGTATCATAACAAGCACCTGAACCCACATTCGATGTTTTCCGAATCCAGTAAGTAGCTGTTGTAAAAACACGGGTATCAGTCAATGGATTGACATTGCTTGCTGCATCTGCTGCTGTTGCAAAATACGCAACCGTTCCATTGATATTTCTGCTGTCCGTGAAAGTTACATTGGTCAAATCAAGGAACGCAGGTGCGCAAACAGGAGCAGGAATATTGGTAATCACCAAATCCGAATTCGCGCAAGCACAATTAGGCACATTAATTCTAACCGTATCTTTACAACCGTTAATATTCGATACTTCAATATCATAATCTCCTGCAACAGCCAAATGCTCTACCAAACCACTATTGTTATTCACCGTAGCGCGTCCTGTAACAGGTTGCGCAATGATGCTCCAAGTGCCATTGATATTAAAATTGACAGTTGAATCTGGTAAACCATTTGTACAAGTCTGAATGCGGGTTGCACCCAATTCAGGTTTTGGATTCACTACAATCGTTAAAGTAGCTGTGCCAACACAACCTGCTGCTGTTGTACCTTCAAAATAATAGGTATTCGTCGTAACAGGTCGCATATTGGTCGTAATGGCTATCACCGCACCATTTGCATCTGTATTTTTCCAAACTTTCGTACTTGCAGCAGCAATATTGGTCATTTGATTATCCAAATTGACAATCGCACCCTCACAAACCGTTAAGTTCGTAGCTGTGAAAACGGGAGTCGGATTGATAATGACATTGATTTTCAACGTATCATAACACGTCCCCGTTCCATTCGTTGCTTGCTTACGA
>JAAFJT010000163.1 GCA_013298955.1 Chitinophagales bacterium | reverse complement strand
GGGTCCCAATATAATTTTCGATTCAATTTCATAGCGGCATGGTGCAGCAAACACGCCGAACAAGACCGATGCCCAATTTCAGCAGGTGCAATCGGTTTTGCCTTGCCCTGAATACTTTCTAACCAATTGCCATGATGGTCGGTACTGACTTGCAAATGCACTTCTTTTTCGCCCAAAACCGTTGTCAAAAGTTTGGGATTGCTGGCATCTAATTTTTTAGCTTTTTGGGTTGGCGAAGTTGGGTCTGACGAAGTGACCGCATAATCGCCCCGCGAAACAAAAATCCAACCTTCCGTACCTTCAAAGCGAATCCCATTCGGAATTTTGTTGGAAACCGTCATCACGACACCATTTTCGTATTTGGCGTGCGTTTCAAAAATGCCGTGAACATTCCAAAGTCCACTTTTTGGAAAATCCGCTTTTCCCCAAATTTTTACGGGACCCGTCAATTCAGTGTCCATTGCCCAATGCGCCGAATCAATATGATGCGCCCCCCAACCTGTAATCATGCCCGCCCCAAATTGTTCGCAACGCAACCAACCCGGTCGGTCGTAACCCACCTGCGGATGAACCCGATTTTCAGTATAAAAAACGTCGGGTGTCGTGCCAAGCCACATATCATAATTAAAATTTTTCGGAACAGGCATTTCAGGTTCCACCTTGCCCGAAGGATCGCCCGGAAGTCCAATAAAAACGCGCTTTAACTTACCAATTCTGCCATTGCGTACCAATTCCGCCGCAAAACGCCATTGTTCCCCAGAACGCTGCTGACTCCCTAATTGCACCATTCGACCCGATTTTTGAACGGCATCTGCCATAATTCTGCCTTCTGCAATGGTCAAAGATGCTGGTTTTTGAACATAAACATCTTTTTTTGCCTCCACCGCATGAACTACAATCGGAACGTGCCAATGATCGGGCGTACTGACGATAACGGCATCAATATCTTTATTGAGCAACAACTCACGGTAGTCACTGTAACCTTGCACACCATTATAATCTTTGCCCGTTTTTTGGGTATAAAAATCATTGACCAATTTTTTCCCATCCTCTACGCGGTTCGAATCTAAATCGCAAACAGCCATAATTTGAGCTTGGTCGTGCTTCCAAACGCCCGGCATATCGTGCAAGCGTGAAATCCGCCCAACCCCAATCGCTGCAACATTGATGCGATTACTGGGTGCGAATTTCCCAAAAACAGAAGATGGAACAATCGTAGGCATGACGATGCTGCCCAAGATGCCTTTCGCACCAAATTCAAGAAACCGTCTTCTTGAAATTTGAGAATTTGGATCTTTTGTCATATTTTTGACTTGTTGAATTTTTTTATCAAATGGTAAAATATTGTCAAAGATAACGAATCTTGGATAATCCAGCAGCATGAGCCGAAAATCTTTGAACAATGATTTATTTATAAAAAAAAAAGGGGGCGAGGTTGTTACCTCGCCCCCTTTTTTCGGATGGAATATCTTTCTTTTTAATAATTTATGTATAGTAAAAATATTTTATGTTTTCGCCACAAATTTCGTAAATTTGAAAAATTTACGAAATTTTGAACGAACTACAAATTTCGTAAATTTGAAAAATTTACGAAATTTTGAACGAACTGCCACAAATTTCGTAAATTTGAAAAATTTACGAAATTTTGAACGAACTATCTACAACTTAACACCTACTGAAAAATACCAAGTCCGACCATCCGCAGGTAGCAAACCGGGTCCCGGATAGCCGCCCGCCCGCCGCGTAAAATATTTTTCATTGGTCACATTATTCACACCCGTTTTGAGTTGATAACGCTGTGCAAAACGCCAAGTCGCCGATACATCATGCACTTGATAAGCAGGAATTTCACCTGTTGTCGCTGCCGCATTTGGCAATACAGTATTCGACGCATCCGCAAAAGCAGCCCCTACATTACTGAATTGCCAAGTTGCCGAAAAGCCTTTTTTGTGATAGGTTGCGCCAAAACGATGAATGTATTGTGGCGCATTTTCAACCCGTTTATCCTGTAAATTACCTGTATTCGTTTGAAAATCAACATATTTTGCATTAATAAAACTCATCGAACCAAATAAACTCAATTGACCAAGTTGTGCATTCGGCGCAAGCAATGCTATCGGAGCCCATTCCAAATAACCTTCAAATCCTTGTGAAACGCTTTGTCCTAAATTGGTGCGATATTGATATTTCGTTCCAGAAGCCTGTGTTTGTGTAATCGTGCCAATCCGATTCGCGTAATCCAAATAAAAATAATCTACATCGAAATTCAACCAATTCGATATTTTGCCGCGATACCCTAAATCGAAATTAAAACCAACTGCATCTTTTAAATTGGGGTCAATCACGTCAGTGGTCGCTGGCGGCACCAAATCCGAATACAAAACAGGGCGATAGGCTTGTGAAATATTAGAATAGAATTCACTTTGTTTGGTTAAATGATACTCAATCCCCGCACCGAATAACCCAAATTGACGCGTCCGCGTCGTCGGCGTAAGCGCAACCGCTTGACCATTTATGGTATTGAAACGACCTTCTGCATGCGTCTGAATGCGCTCGAAACGAGCACCTGCCGTCAGAATTAGTCGGTTATTGATTCTCAATAATTGTTCGACAAATGCTGCAAAATTTTGATTTTTAAACATCAAATCTCTTGGGAATTGAGATTCTTGCAAATTTAAATTGAATGATTGCGTTGAATCGCCTCTGCCTAATTGTTGTCGTTGCATGTTGCCGTCGAAGTAGCGCAAACCTGTATTAAACGTTTGGGTTTGCCCCAACCATTGAAACGAATGTAATAAACGCGCTTCCGAACCCCAATTCCGATAATAATCGCGGTCTATTTGACGATATTTAAGCGGGTCTTTTTGAGAAATCGCGCCCACATAACCAATGCTATTTCTATCCCCAATCGTTCCAAAAGTCTTGATATTCAATTGAGTATGCTTGTTGAAAATATACGATGCGGTCAACGCAGGCACGAGCCAAGGCGCACTAAACCAATTCCGTGAACGAACACTTTGTTGTGCATCTGCCGCAAACATCGAATCCGTTAAACCGCCCGGCTGCTGACTCAAATAATTCATATACGTCAATTCAGCACCGATTCTGAATTTATTGGAAATCGCAAAACTTAATTCGGCGTGCGCATGATCCGTATTAAATGAATTGTTATTGCGCCAGCCGTCTCCAACTCGTTTTTGATAAAAAGCCGCATAAGTCGTTCGACCTTCAATGCCGCCTGCGTAGTTAAACGAACTAAATAAACCATTACTACCAACTGTATTTTGCGATTCAAACGTAAAACGTTTAGCAGCATCGGGTTTACGCATGACAAAATTCATTAATCCACCAAATTGAGAACCCCAAGCCAAGGACGACGCACCTCGAATTAATTCAACCCGTTCAACCGCTTCAAGCGGCGGCGTAAAATAAGCTTCTGGATAGCCCATCGGGTCGGGCGTAATGTCGTAACTATTCATCCGAACATTAAATTCCCAAGACCGATTCGGACTCAAGCCCCGCGCCGCAACCCCAATTTGAATGCCCGAAGCATCACTTTCCCAAATGTGAATCCCAGGTGTGCGCCCGAAAATTTGTCGGGTCGTGTTCATCGCTAAATTGGCATCTAAGCGGTTTAAGATAATGACTTCATTTTTTTTAGTGGCGTTAATGGACAATTCCGATACTTCGGCTAAATGTTCATTGCCGCGCAACGGTTGACGATACGTTATATGTAACTCATTCAACGTCAAGTTCAAATCGGCTAAGTTGAAATCTATAATTTGCACTTTATCGTCTATAATTTCGACTTTTTTTTCTTGTTTTTGAAAACCAATCAGGCTCGCTACAATCGTATAAACGCCTGTATCTAAACTCCGAAATTCAAAATTGCCTTGTTCATCTGTTGCAGCGTAACGCACGGTTCCGCTTAAAAAAACGCTTGCACCAACAATTGATTGTTGATGCGCATCGGTAATATGCCCTCGAATGATTCCTTTGGGCGGATTCGTTCCATTCAAATTAGATTTTGAATAA
>JAAFJT010000161.1 GCA_013298955.1 Chitinophagales bacterium | reverse complement strand
AATTATTAAAAAAATGGAAACAGCATTGCAAAAAATAGGTAAATTGCGTTTTCAAATATCGTTTTTGTTAAAATTCTAAAACCAAGTATTCTTCATGGAACCATTGTTTATACTTTGCATTCTGGCATTGATAGTCATTTCGTCTGCCATTGTCACCGTACAACAAGGAACGGTTGCCGTTACCACCATTTTCGGCAAATATAGTCGCACGCTTACGCCCGGCTTAAATTTCAAAGTGCCGATTATTGAACAAATTTTTCGACGCATTTCAAGTCAAAATCGCTCCGTAGAGATTGAATTTCAAGCGATTACGCAAGACCAAGCCAATGTTCATTTCAAAACGATGATTCTTTATTCTGTTTTGGACAATGAAGAAGCAACGATTCAGAAGGTGGCTTTCAAATTTGTCAATGAACAAGATTTTATGCGCGCTTTGATTCGGTCTGTGGAAGGTTCGATTAGAAGTTATGTTGCGACCCGCAAACAAGCGGAGATTTTGTCGTTGCGCCGCGAGATTGTGCACGATGTGAAAGACCAATTAGACCATGTTTTATACGAATGGGGTTATCATTTGATTGATTTACAATTAAATGACATTGCTTTTGATGAGGCAATTACGCGGTCAATGGCACAAGTCGTTGCGTCAAGCAACCTTAAAGCGGCGGCTGAAAATGAAGGACAAGCCTTATTGATTACCAAAACGAAAGCGGCAGAAGCGGATGGCAATGCGATTAAAATTGCAGCAGAAGCTGAAAAAATTGCGGCTCAATTGCGCGGTCAAGGCGTTGCGTTATTCCGTCAGGAAGTAGCGAAAGGGATGACCGAAGCTGCCAAAGAAATGGAAAATGCTCAATTGGATTCCTCCGTATTAATGTTTGTTATGTGGACAGAAGCCCTCAAACATTTTGCAGAAACGGGCAAAGGCAATGTTATATTCTTAGACGGCTCCACAGAAGGCATGCAAAAGAATGTTAAAGAGATGATGGCACTTTCGCAAGTCCATCATTTGCCACCTGCAACGAAGCGATAAGTAGTTCATATTAAATAATCGACAACAACGTTTGGAGGGGTTTGAAACCCTCCAAACGTTATAATACAATTTTTCAACTTCAACTACTTAGTTGAATCAAGAATTACTCATCTAATTTGGTTAGATAATGGCGTGTGGCAAAACCCATGATTCCAAAAAAAAGAAAGATAAATAAGGTGTAATAATTGACCGCACCGTTATCTCTGCCTGTCATTTTCAGGAAGCCCAAAATGATACCTGTCAACAACATCAGGCTGCTTAGAATGGTATAAAACAAACGATTCATAATGTTATTTTTATAATTGAATAAATTTGTGAATAGAATCTTGTTTCCACAAGACTCCTTGCAAAAGTAAAAATTTATATCACGAATTTATAACCAATACTGCGAATTGATAAAAAATATTTTGGCGTAGCGGGTTCTTCTTCAAAATATTTTCTGAAAGATAAGATAAAGTTATCAATCGTGCGGGTTGATGGAAATACATCGTAACCCCAAACAAATTGCAAAATTTGATTGCGCGAAACCACTTCATTTTTGCGTTCGACCAATAATTTTAATAACATGGCTTCTTTTTTGGTCAATACAAATTTGCCTTGATTGCCTTTGGCTTCAAATGTAGAAAAATTGACCTCGTTTTTGCCAAAATAATACATATCACTTTCATCGGCTAATTGTTTGTGCTTGCGTTTCAATAAGTTTTGAACGCGCAACAAGAGTTCTTCTAACGTAAATGGTTTGGTCAAATAATCATCCGCGCCTTTTTTCAACCCTGCAATGCGGTCTCCCGGCGCGTCTTTGGCGGTTAGGAAAACAATGGGTATATCCGTATTCGTCAAGCGCACCTGTTCACAAATTTCAAAACCGTTCATTTCAGGCAACATGATGTCTAAAATCAGCAAATCAAAATATTGTTCTTTGAACAAACGGACGGCATCTTTCCCATTTTCAGCCGTAATGACACTATAACCTTCTAATTCAAGATTTAATTTTACAACATCAAGGATATTTTCCTCGTCTTCTACCAATAAGATACGCATACTTTTATTTTTTTTAGTGAAAAACAGTCTTTTAGTAAGTTACAAAAATAGAAATTGTTTCGACAATGCCTTTTTCTTTAACGCAACATTAATGATGATTTAAAGTTTTGTCATAGAATTGTCATTTTTAAACACATAGGACACATAGAGGGACATAGGACATATAGAACACATAGGTAATGTGCTTTAAAGATGCTTATGAGTTATATAATTGATAAAAAAATGTACTTTGTTGATGAACAAGTTAACAAATTATGTATCAAATTTGCTGCATTATTAACTATTAAATCTGTTTTATTATGAGAAAATTGACTAAAAAGTACGTAAATGATTTAAGTTACCAAATTATTGGTGCAGCTATTAAAGTCCATAAAGCACTTGGTTCTGGTCTTTTAGAAAAGGTTTATCAAGCATGTATGGAACAAGAACTGCATCAACGCCAACTCAATGTTAAGTGTCAACAATCCGTACCTATCATTTATGAGGGCATCAAAACCGATGCGCTTCTACGATTCGATTTATTGGTTGATGATTGTATTATTATTGAGTTAAAAGCAGTAGAAAAACTGAATCCTATTTTTGAAGCGCAAATTATGAGTTATATGCACTTTCTTCAAGTACCCAAAGGAATTATTATCAATTTTTGTTGCAGAAACATTTTCAAAGAAGGGCAAAAAACATTTGTAAATGAAATTTTCAGAGACTTACCTGATGAATAAACACATAGTGCACATAGGGGACATAGTGCACATAGGGGACATAGGACACATAGGGGACATGGGGTCATTCATTGGAAAACTCACTTTCCAATGAATAACCCTATGTGTCCTATGTCCCCTATGTGTCCTATGTGTTAAAATATTTGCGTGTGTTGCAAGATATTTATTATTTTTGTGTCAAAATGCAAAAAAAGAATGAATCAACAATCTGGAATAGGCGGTTATCGTGCAGGTGCGATGCCCCACAATGTTCAAAAAATAATAGCTGGCTCTGTCGAAGTTGATAATTTGCCGCCCAAAGTGGATATGCGCAAATTTTTGAGCCCTGTCGAAACGCAAATTGGCAACAGTTGCGTTGCGAACGCGCTTACAGGTGCGTATGAATATTTGGCAAATCGGGCATTAGGCAGCGCGGAAGATGTAAGCCGACTTTTTGTCTATTACAATGCCCGCGCTTTGGAAGGCATGCAAGCGGACGATTGTGGCAGTGTGATGAGCCATGCGATTGAATCGTTGAAACGGTATGGCGCATGTTCGGAAAAGGCTTGGCCCAATAATCCCGACAAAATCACCAAACAACCACCGCGTGAAGCCTATATTGAAGCATCTAAATTCAAAATCAAAGAAGCCCAATACCTCGAAACGGACTTGGATGCTTGGCGACATACGTTAGCACAAGGCTATCCGATTGCCTTCGCACTCAATACGTTTGAGTCTTTTGATGAGGCAATGCGCTCCAAAGGGCGCGTGCCAATGCCGAAACGCTCGGATAATGTCCGCGAATCGCATGGATGGCATGCCATGTTATGCGTTGGCTATTCCGACCCTGACCAAATGTTTATCATCCGCAATTCGTGGAGTGAACGCTGGGGCGATAAAGGTTATGCATACATTCCATACGATTATGTGATGAATCCTGATTATAATGGACATGATTCTTGGACGGTCAAAGCGGTGAGTGGATTGGATTTTTCAGAAGAGGTGTCTTCCGATGATGAATCCTCGAATTTCAATACAGAAGGCATGTTGGTCATTGTAGAATTTACGATTTTGGTGGAAGACCCTGATGATTTTGCCAATCAGTTGGAATTTATTTGCCAAGATTTTTCAAATCAAGATGATGATTATTTTTTCGATTATGATTTTGAAGAACAAGAAGGCGGTTGTTTCACCTTGACTTTTCGGGGTTTTGAAATCAATACCGATAGACCCGATGAATTTGTGGATGAATTAGACGCATTTTGCCAAGAATACGCCATTGAAGGGGATTATGGTTTTAAAGTGCAACAAGAAGAAGTGTAACACATAGTTCACATAAGAGGACATAGGACACATAGGGGTTTTATATCCCAATAACCCTATGTGTCCTATATCCCCTTATGTGAACTATGTGTTAAAAAATATGGTTTTAAAGTGTAACACATAGTTCACATAAGAAGACATAGGACACATA
>JAAFJT010000162.1 GCA_013298955.1 Chitinophagales bacterium | reverse complement strand
TTGCGCGGGTGGGCTGTCGGCAGTGCCCTTGTTGTCAACAGCATTTTTAATATATATTTATTAACCCAATTGAAAATCAGCTTTTTACTAAATCTATGAGTCCTTTTTAATGCTATTTAAGTTCGCTAATGCTGCAAGGGCATCAAATTTTAATTGCTTGCATTTCAGATTATTGAACTTAAAAAAGAGTATTTGCCATATCCAATTGAATTTACCACGACCTTCCAATTCAACAATCAGAAAATCAATGAATTGGTTGTCTTGAAGAATTGCATAATATTTTTTGCATTCTTCCAACATTTCAACCATTCGCGCCCGTCCTTTCTCATCACTAATAGCCTCATACTCCAATTTTAATTTTCCAAATTTTCTATAGATCAATTGTTTTATAACATCATCTCTGGAAATTTCGAGCAAACAAACAAATTTATCATCTCCAAGTCTTTTGAGTTCTTGTAATGCTTCTAATTTGGAATCGGTATTGAGCCACGTCAAAATGCCGTTTCCTGTAATTTCATTTAAACAATATTCATTATATTTAGTATCGCCTGTGATTTTTGCGCAAAGAAGCCAACGATCCAGACAGTTGATAACTTGTTTTTCATTGGGCGAAAATCGAGAAATCTGCTGTAATTCTGCATATTCTTTGGCGGTTTGGTTCGCCAAGAAATGAGCACATCTTTTCAATATCGCTTTTTGAACGCCTTCAAAGGCGGTATCATTCTTTTCTAAAAACCATTTTAACTCTGTTACAGCATCATAATTCAGCCGATTGGAGAATGAATTGCCAGTCATTTCTGCATTTCCGTTCACCTCAAACCAAAGTAATTTACCTTTTTCTTGAAGTTCTTCAAGAGGATACTTGAGAAATCGATTTTCTCTAAAAAACAAATAGGCAATTTTAAAGGCTTTATGGCATCGTATCAACGCCTGACGATGCTTATCTTCCCAACGCATCACTTTACCATTAACGCTGGGCTGAATGTTGTGATATTTTTGAACTAAATTTCGATATAAACTGCCTGTTAATTTTCGCTCCACTTTCAAATCGGTCGTCTCTTTTTTAGCTTTTAGGAGGGTTCGAAGACGTTCAATCGTACCTAATGTATTGAATCCAGCGATGGGATTATTGATAAGGTGCTCTTGATTTCCTTTCCGATCTCGGGCGATTTCGATCCATGGATAAAAACCACCACCTAAGAATTCATTCATTACGTTTTCAAAAAAATCAATCGGGGTCAACAAATGTTTCTGTAAATCGTCCCCACATTCCAAGCATTTTTTGACAAAAGAAAACTGATAATTGGTTTCTTGAAGGTTGTCATTGATATAATTCTTACTATGTTCCAACAATTTTTTGTTCAACACAAACGCCAGATCTGCGCTAATCCGTTCTATATTTTGAAGTCCCGTATTCGTGGGACATTTGCGATTATTCTGATACTCTTTTAATCGATTGGCATACAAGATAATATGATTCAGCATTTTGCCACCTCTACTGATTTTGTCTTCAATAATCCGTTCGGCGGTTTCTTTTTTGTAATACGAAAAAAGCAAATACTCATACAATTGAGCGGATTCACATTCCAATCGTTCTCGAATATATTCACATTCTTTATAAGCATGCACATAATTTTCGATGGCAATCGCATCTTGGCAACTGGTCATCGACATTCTAAATTGTTTCTCTTGGTTGCTGTTCCGTCGCGCACTTTCGGGTATTTCGATTTTGTATAAAGGTATTGTTATATTGTTTTTTTCGATTTCGTTATTATCATTGGGCGAAAGCGTCATTAAAAATTCATTTTCTTTCCAATTCTCTTTTAAATCTTCTTCATCCATGCTGTCGATCCAATAAATCGTGCTTTCGATGATTTGATTCCGACCAATTCTATAATCTTCTACACTGATCACATCCCTATCGCGCCCAAGATAAGATACTTTTGCTTTTGCAACGATAATCGCACTATATAATTCCACCTTATTACTGAGCAAATCGTCTATCAAGATAGAGTGAACTTGTTCATAATTGGTCGTGAGTATTTTTTTGAGTTCGCTTTTAAGCTCTTGTAATTCCATGCTTTTCTTTTGAATGACTGATACAAGGCAAATTGCCTAAAATTTGATTTCAATGATGAACTTTTGTAGGACCTATTTGCCCTAAGTTTTGTTTCGCATGATTGCATTTTGTACCATTTCTGCCCCCAATTCCATTCGTACAAATCCAACTGATCCACTAAGGAAACACACAACTTTACCACAACTCATTGGCTGAAAGCCAGTTTTATATTATGTATATATAAAATGTTGTTGACAACGCCATTTCTGCCCCCAATTCCATTCGTACAAATCCAACTGATCCACTAAGGAAACACACAACTTTACCACAACTCATTGGCTGAAAGCCAGTTTTATATTATGTATATATAAAATGTTGTTGACAACGATCGCACTGACGCAGCCCCTCGCAGTCGAGCCTTTGCGTGGGGTTTTGCGAGGGGTTGCCGCGCAGTGCTTTTGTTGGCAACCGTATTTTTAAATATTATTATCTCCCGAATTTCTAACAGACAACTCTTAGCAAAGAGCCCGTTTATTAATTCATTACAACTAAAATATATAATTAATTATTTTTTATATCCTTGTGATATAATCTTAATTTAATATAAGCTCTCATCATCGGATTAGTAAAGCGATATTTAACGCTTTTACTACTCCCTACTTTATTTAAAATTTTTCCTCTTATGCTCTCACAAAGAATACCTAATGTATAGGTGATATTTTCCCGCGTAATTACTTCTAATTTTTTTTGTTTCTTAAATGCTGCTAATACATCTGTTGCTGAAAAGCAATCATACTCATCTGTATTTCCTGTCACTGCTGCAAATAGTATCGTTTCTATTTTCGTTTTCGTTTTAGCTGATATAGTTGCTTGTTGATATTTATCTCTTAATGTCTCATTAATATTATCAATTCCTTTTGCTACCGCATCATTAAATGCCGATATATCTACGATCGTATTGTTATTCATCAAAGCATGTTCGGCAGCATACTTACCAAGAAGATGAGTAAAATGAGGAAAGCCGCTTGAGAAGTCAATAAGCCGCTCCAAAATATCATTCTTTATTTTCAAGCCAATTCTTTCATACCCATTAGTTACTATTTCGCCCAACTCTTTATTGGACATTTTAGGCATTTTAATTTGATTAAGACACCTTTCCAAAGATGGATGACTGCCAACAAGATCTACGACATCATTCCCTATCCCAACTATCAAAATAGTTATATTGGGGCAATTATCAGACATTGATTTAATCGTATCAGCCATTCGTGTTCTTGTACTTTCATCTGTAATGCTATCAAACTCATCAAAAATAAATACCATATTGGCATTAAGATTCTGAAAAATTATTTCTATATCCGTTGCGTCAATATCGTCTCGTTCTGGTAAAAACAAGTTGAGTTGTACTTGATTTTTTTTAGGTTGAACATTAAAGCCTATAGAAGATGCCCCATCTACAGCAAACTGCACTTTTTTAAGAGCTTTATTCCATATCATTTTAAAGTTTTCTGTTCGATTACAGGTTACTTTTATGGAGAATAAGTTATCAAAAATTTCAGTTACTATATTAGCCAATGAAGTTTTACCCACACCGCGCTCTCCATATAATACAGCATGTTTTCCATTTTCTTTTAAAGTTTGTTGAATTTTAGCCAGTTGGTCTATCCTTCCAAAAAATAAATCTCGTTTTTGAATAGGAGAAGATGGCGAAAAAATGTGATTTAATTCACTTATTTTGTTAAGAAGTTCTTTACTTTCCTTCATTTTTGTTTGTTTTAATACATCCATTGCATATAGCAATATGTTTTATATAAGTTTTTCAGGTTTTTGCCTAAATTTATTACTTTTACTAAAATTGAAGCCTAAATTGAAAACCTTGGCAGGACATATTTGCCCTCAAGTCATCATGGATGAATGAATTTTGTAATTCATCTTGCACCGAATTCCATTCGTACAAATCCAACTTTTCCACCGCAAAAATCCACAACTTTACCACAATTCCTTAACTGAAAGCCCACTAATATTTATGTATATATAAAATATGGTTGCCAACGAGCCTACATACGCAACTCCCTGTATAGCATAGCGTGAGTTGCGTATATATTCGCTTTTAGTCTGGTATTTTTTACTTTTCATAAAAAAGAAACACATATAATATTTACTTATTATGAGTAAG
>JAAFJT010000160.1 GCA_013298955.1 Chitinophagales bacterium | reverse complement strand
TGCCAAATCCCACAAAGGTTCAGGCTGTCCTGCAATAATTGGACTTAAAAGTTCTTCATCCTGCCGCTCGCCCTTGTAACGGGCGTTTTGGTTAAAATAATTCATCGCTTCGTTCACTTCAAATTTAGTTTGACTGGTCGGAACGGTTGGCGTAAACGATCGCACTCACGCAACCCCGCGCCGTCGAGCCTTTGCGTGGGGGTTACGGCGCGGGGCTGTCGGGAGTGCTTTTGTTCGCAACAGTATTTTTGAATATTATTACTTCTCAAGCCAAATAGGTGATCCCTTTTTCGCAAGATTTTCGCTCCACTCAACCCTTCGCTTCAACGTTCCGCAAAAGACCAAAGAGTAGGAACTGTCTTGCGCGAGCCCTCTGGATTACATTCAACGGTTGGCTACCCGACGTGGTGACACGATAGGAACCATGAATCCTCGGTAATTCAAGACTTACAACCCTTTGATTCTCCAATCTTTAAATTGATTGATAATTTCAGACTTGGATAAACCTTCATTGTCAAAGTCTTTCATAAATAAATTGTATCTTGCATTTTTGAAACCAATCACTAAGAAGTAAACAAAACAACCTAACATTAATGCTAATGCTAACATTACTAAAATATCTTTTGCGGCTAAAACCAATGTTGTCAATCCACCAAACAATAAGAACAGAGTGATTGTAAACTGTTTGGTCCTGACTTTCCAAAATTCATAAGCCCATTTTTTCTTAGCTTCAAGTACTTGATTCTCGTCCAAACCTTCCCAAGAAGCCACAAGATTTGCATTTTGTCGATTCGCTAAATAAAGTACGATTGAAATAATAATTGCAAGGATTAAATGCTTCATATTTTTATAACTATTTTGATTCCATATTCTTTGTTGCGAACAGAATACCTTTTTCCAAGACTTCCGTTTTTAAGTCTTCTGTTTGGGTGGTCTGAATGAAAAAATCCATAAAAACAAGTGCCTACTCATGACGCTTTTCGGCGAACGGCGTGCCTACTTATTCCAAAATGAAGGGTTTCGGCATAGCCCTTTCATTCCTTTTAAGTATCTGCATCAATACTTCCAATGCTTCATATTTGTAGGACATATTTGCCCTAATTTCGTTTTTGATGATTGAATTTTGGAATCCCTTTGCATCAAACTTCATTCGTACAAATGGAACTTGACCACTACAAAAATTCACAATTCCTCCACAACTCCCTAATTGAAAAACAGTTAGATATTATGTATATATAAAATATTGTTGCGAACGATTGCACTGACGCAACCCACCCGCGTCGAGCCGTTGCGTGGGGTTGCGCGGGTGGGCTGTCGGCAGTGCCCTTGTTGTCAACCGTATTTTCAAATATTATTACGTACCCAATCGGCAACTAATAATTCCCTTTTCCTTACGATTTTTCACCCAATGTAATCCCATCTCCAACCTTTGCAAAGTTGCGAATTTCTCAATTTTCTGTAGTTTTATTCAAAATTTTCAATTTTTAAATTTGTTTTACAGTTTGAATAATGAGAATTATGAATAATCAATGTTTCTTGAGTCTTTATTTCACCTAATGCTTTTTTTGCATATATTTCTTTTTTTAATTGAATTCTTATCCCAACTTCACAATCTGAACAAGTGGTGTCAGTTATTATATTTTTACTCTTATTTGAATGTATCCAAAAATCAATACCTACTTTTTTTATATCACTAAATACACAGTTGGAAATTACTAACGAGTCATTTGGTTTTTTAATAACTGCTTGTATCCCTGTATTACAGTCATTGAAAACCGACTTTTTTACAAAAATATTCCCACAATTTAAGTAGATAAACCCATTTTTAAAATCACTGAAAATACAATTATCAATAATAACATACTCATTTGAACTATTTTCAATTGAAAATGATTGCTTGAAATCATTGAATACACATTTTATTATCTCAACTTTTCGTTCCTTTTTTAAGTTATTTACAATATCAATCCTGTTTAAATCTGAAAAAACGCAATTATTTACTTCAATGTCAGAATCTGTTATTTGAATATCTTCTCCAATCGTCTGATTGCCTATTACAACTACTTTATTGAATAAGACTGTACAATTTGTAAAACTAATTTTCGCAAATTTATTTATTGACAATTTTGCATCTTTACATATAACATAACAATTATCAAATTCGATAACCGAATCAAATTCTATTTCATTTTTAAATAACACTCGTTTGTTCTTTATTTTTTGAGGATATTCAATGTTTTTTGTATCAAAAATGATGTCCCATTTCTTTGGTTTGGGCTTGTTTAATTCATTTAATTTTTGTTTTAAATTAATTGTTGAATAAGTAATCTTTGAAATCTCAACGCTATACTCTTGGTAAGTTAATAAATTTAAGTTATTTCTTCTTTCAAGTTCATTTAATTTACCAATTACAATCAAGATATCATCCGCAATAATTGTATCCAATGCCAAAAAATCAGACCTCAGTAAAGTTAATGCTAATTTTAAATCAGCACGCTCTATGGCTTCATCTACTAATTTAATAGTATTGTTTTTTTTCATATTTTATTTTTAATTGCACTAACCGATAACTCCATCGCTCGAATCTCGAACTTTTGCAGGACATATTTGCCCCAATTTCGATTTCTATGATTGCTTTTGTACGTTTCCTGCACACAATTCCATTCGTACAAATCCAACCTTTCCACTAAGAAACGCCCAAATCCTATCACAACTCCTTAACTGAAAGCCAGTTCAATATTATATATATGTAAAATATGGTTGACAACGATTGCACTGACGCAACCCCGCGCCGTCGAGCCTTGCGGGTGGGGTTTGCGAGGGGTTGCCGCGCAGTGCTTTGTTGTCGGTCGTTTTTTTAATATTATTACCCCGCAATTGAAATACTCATTTATTCCGATTTTTCATTTATTGTCTTCTTTAAGAAGGAAAGGCACGAGAAGTTGGATTGGGTCAATCGTTGCGCTCCTTCTACCATCCAACTTCTTGTGTTATTACAATTTTCGATATAATCGTTCTAAAGAAAATTGAAAACCAGGCAATGAATGAAGCGTCGCCATCGCAGCCACTCCAACATAGTCTTGCAAAATCCAAGTGCCGTTGAACTGTTTTGTCCAGACGACGACTTGCAATTTGTCTTGATAAACTAAAACATATTCTTGAAACGAAGGAATGCTTCGATACATTTCAAATTTCGTGGTTCGATCATTGCCATCGGTACTCTCTGACAATACTTCAATCACCACTAAAGGATTTAGAATGGTATCTTGACGATTGTTGAAATAGTGGGGGGTATCGCATAACACCACCGAATCGGGATAAACCACTTTATTAAAGGCTTCAATCCTAATTTTGGTGTCACTATTGCTGACGATAAACGGAAGGTCATTCGCTTCGACAAAATTTTCAAGTTGTTGTAACGTTCGACCTGCCAAACGGTTATGTTTTAATTTTGCTCCTGCCATTGGGACAATGATACCATTGTGATATTCATTCTTAGTCAACGATTTCGCCTCTGCTTGAAAGTACATTTCAAGGGTTACTATTTTAGAAGGAGCGTTCGCTGCACGATGATTTGATTTGATTGAAACCATATTGGATGCGACTTTTTACAAAGATACATTTTTGAAAGAGAATCATTGCAAAATGACTTTGATGCAAAGATAGGCTTTTTTTAAACAGGATTCAAAAAAAAAGATCTTTTTGATATTTTTTAATAATTCAGATAATCTAACAATAATCTTACGATTTTGCAGAACCGGTTTACCCTCAATTCGTTCCGATTTCCAACGGTTTGTGGGGCATATATGCTCTAATTTCGTTTCCGATGAGTAAATTTTGTAATATTCTTGCCCATAATTCCATTCGTACCAATCGAACTTGACCACTAAGAAAATACACAATCCTACCAAAACTCATTGATTAAAAGCCTACTTAATATTATTTATAGATAAAAAATGACCGACAACTCATTCACTGCAACACCTTTTTCTTTATTGCAAGCAAAAAGAGTGAACAAGGCTGTTAGCAGCACAGGAGTCATTCTGAAAAAAGTCTGAATAGACAACTTTTTCATTGTGAAAACGTTTTTAAATTTATATAAAATTGTTTAACTAAGGTTTTTGTCCTATGGAGTTAGCTACTCTCCTGACAAAAGCCTTTTTTCGTATTTAGAAATACCTCTTGAATACGGACACAAAGGTAGTCTTTACCCAATTCCAACACAATTACACTTATTGGAATTGTTTGGAATTAATTGGAATTGTTTGGAATGCCCAACACAATTTGTAAATGAGCTGCTTTGAGGTATTTTTTCATGGTTTTACTACAAATGTTCAATTCATCTGCAAATTGTTCTCTGGTTTTAAGTTGCTCTAAGGGTTGAATTGAGATGATTGCTTTGTCATCAGCAATGGAGACTACTGCTTGAGAACGTTTTTTTCTTTTTTTGTTGGGTACATTCATGTTTGATAATGATTTGTTAAAAAAAATAAGGTTAAGTTTGATAAATACAAGAGCTTGAGTATTGTGTCTATCACACAATCCATTAATTATCAATTAATAATAAATTAAGAACTATCGCACACAGGGGTAATACAAATTTAATTTTGTTTTTATAGAAAATATATTTCAGAAACCTTCAAGGTTTCCGAAGCATATTCTTTTTACAGAACAATATTTTGTTCTCAAAAGACACTGTATAACATGAAGTTCCTAAATTCAAAAGAAAAATAGCACATTTGAAACGCTATCCATTACCCACAGAATGATTGTTGGCATAGGAATCATTCTA